>NZ_VCQZ01000016.1 GCF_005938195.1 Paenibacillus thermoaerophilus | reverse complement strand
CTATAGCAAAGGAATTCTTCCCTCGGGGTGTGGAACTTTGTTATCTCGTCAATAACAATTTCCATTTTGAGGTGCTGAATTCCTTTTAATTATGCTCAAAACACCCTGACTTTTTCAGGGGAAACTAGTTAATAAGTCCACTATTTCTGCCTGAAAGCCGATTGTTTGAAAAGCTTTCGCCAAATCAAATATAAAATATCTCAGTACGTCGTATTGACTCTGCCCGTTAAATAGAACAATTGCACCTTTCTCTTCATGAGCCACCAATCTCACCCCTAATCCTTATCCTTGTTTAGATTCCTAAGCAGGTTCTTTAGCATGCCGGCGTCCACCGGCCCGGCTACCGCCTCCCGGTTAGCCTGACCAATCGCGGAGTAGATTTCCTTGCGGAATATGCGAACATCCCGGGGGGCCTTGATGCCAAGCTTAATTGTCTCCCCTTCGACCTCAAGCACCGTCAATTCGATGTCGTCGCCGATAAGAATGGCTTCTCCCTTTTTACGGCTGAGTACGAGCATGCCGCTCCTCCTCTCCGCTGTCTGCCAACCGACAGGGTTCATCACGCTCCCCCGGGAACAACAACGGTTCGCGGGTGGTATACGCCGACGGATACAGCACAACCTGTTGGCCGAGACGTTCTCGCTGATTGATCACGATGGGCCCAAGCAGATTGGCTGTCGCGTCGGACAGTCCCGAGCCAAGCTTGACGGTCACCCTTACCAGTACATCTCCCGGGTCCTCGATCCGCAGTTGCCCCCTCCACTCCTCCCCCAAAACGAACTCATAATTCGGGAAAAAAGTAAACGGGTCGGTCACAAGGAAGCCGACGTACGGGTCATCAACATTTTGCAAATAGGCGAAGGGGTTGGATGGGGATTCGATCAGGGCAAACCTGCGATGTCGCTCAAATCCGGGAATGCCGTGCGGAAATTCGATCAACTGGTCGTCGGGTACCTCGATCTCACCAAAATGCAGCGTATTTACGATCATAATGACTCGGCGCCCCTCTCAACGGAAATGTGGCATAAAGCAGAGAAACGGCTGCCGCCTTGCCGATTTCAGAGCGCGGAGCCGTTCCGGTTATCGTCATTTCATTATACCTGCCGTTACAACAGGACATCAATACGCGGAGGAATGATGTCGATCGACGGCTTTTGCCGTACGTAGACGTCGACCCATCTGCGGTTATATTCGATCTCCGGCTCCCGCTTCCGGATGTCCGCGTTCAGTTGGCCCTCTTGCAGTTCGATGACAGGCTTGCGGGCCTTGTAGCTGATATCGACGTTGTCGTAACGGGCCGGTCCCTCAAACGAAACGTCATAGAAGCTGTGAAACAGATCCTTGGCCAGCTCCGGAATGACAAAGCCCTCGTCCGCGATGTTCATCATCCGATCGCCGTCGCTGACGATTCGTTGTATCGCCTTGTTCGCCTGGCGCACGTTTTCGTCGTAGACGCGGTTCATCGTGCGGATAATCCCGCCTACGCCAAGCGCGTCCCATGCCGCCGATTGATCGATTCGCAGCTCGCCGTTCGGCTGGGAGATTTTCACTTGCGGATAAGTCGTCTCGTATTCCATCTGCGCCTTGGGCTGGCTTATGCGGTAGCTCCCCAAGCCGGCGCTAATGCCCAGTTGGCCGAACTGCTGCCGGATCTGAATCTGGGAGATAGACGGCATGCCGGTTCACCTGCCTTAGCGGAGGAAATCGATCAAGCTCGGCTGGATCAAGCGGGAACCGATCGCCAGAGAGGCCTGATACACGCTTTCGTCCATCTTCAGTTGGGTGATGAGCTTGGACATGTCCGCATCTTCAACCTTGGATTGGAGCGAAGTGAGATTGATGCCGAGGTCCTCCAGGCGGCCCTGCATCATCTCGATCCGGTTGATTCGGGCCCCGATCTCCGAGCGGAAACCGAGGAACTTTTCCATGCGGGAATCGAGCCGTCCCAGTATCTTGGAAACCTCGCCGTGGTCGTTAGCGGCAAGATGCGCCATCAGGTCGTCCAGCACTTGGAACAAATTGTCCGGATCGGTCGGTTTGCCAAATACGTCATTGCCCGTCAGGTTCACCGGAATTTCGACGTTCAACCCGACCTCAAACGGAATGGAGAAGGGGTCCGTCACAGCCCCTGCGGCGTTGTCGACGCTCGGATACGGAGGCTGGTCCGTTTTTTGCCCGTTGAAAATGTATTTGCCGTCCAGTGTCGTGCTGGCAACGTCCACAAGTTGTTGCTTGAGCTGCTCGATCTCTTTGCGGATCGCATCCATCGCCGCTGGCGGATTCGTTCCGTTGGAGCCCTGAACGGTCAACTCGCGAACCCGCTGCAGAATCTCGCCGGCCTGGTTAAGCGAACTATCCGTCTGGTCGAGCCAGGACAGGGCCGCATCGGTGTTCCGCTGGTATTGCTCGTTGGCGGACAATTCGCTGCGGTAGCGCAGGCTGTACGTGATGCCGACCGGGTCGTCGGACGGCTTGTTGATGCGGCGGCCGGTGGACAATTGATCCTGGATCACATCCATGCGTCTCATATTATTGGACAGGTTGCGCATGAACTGATTGTTGAGCATGCCTTGCGTAACGCGAAGCGGCATGTAGGTTCACCTCGATTTAGTCAGATCGTCGATTAGCGGCCTACATGGCCCATCGAGTTAATGATGCGGTCGAGCATCTCGTCTACGGCTGTCATATTGCGCGCCGCCGCATTGTACGCATGTTGAAACTTGATCATATTGGACATCTCTTCGTCCAGCGACACGCTGCTTACGGACATCCGTCTCGAATCGACCTGCTCCAGAATAATATGCTGGTTGCCTGCCTGACGGGAAGCTTCCCGGCTTTGGACGCCCAATTGTCCGACCATGGAACGAAGGAAATCGTTAATGGTCCCGTTCTGCAGGATCGCCCCCGGGCTTGCCGAGCTGAAGTCAAAGCTGCTGTCCTTCACTTGCGACATCAGCAGCGCCAGTGCGTTGTTGCCTTTAATAACGGTCTCCGCCGTTCCCGTCCCTTCCGTACGCATCGACGTGGCAATCTTGCTCGGATCGCCGTCGATCACCGGATTCAGCCGGATGTTGGCCGCCGTAACAGCCGTGCCGCCCGTATCGTTCAAGAAAAACGCCACGCCTTTTTCGACGGGGGAGTTGAGGTTGTATCCAAGCTGATGCAGACCGTTAATGCCGTTCACCACAACGGTCAAGCCGCCGGCGGGAACGGTTCGTCCCGCGCCGGAGAACGTCTGGGGAACGACGGTTTTGCCATCCGCTTGTACGACCCCCAGCACGGTGTTGTCGGGAAGCACAGCGCCTTCCGGCAGCTTCATGCGCAACTCGCCGTTGGCGATCGTATTGGCCATCGTATCGAGCTGAGCCTGATAATCGGCCACATAGACGTCCCGGGACACGATCATGCCGAATACTTCGCCGCTGTTCAGATCCCCGGACGCATAAGCGCTCTCCAGCGCCGCCGCGTCAACCGGCGTATACGCCGTGCCGTTGACGAGCTCCACCGCTCCCATCATAATCGTGTAGCCCGAGTCGTTCTCGGAGACGCGGATATTGACGATTTTGGACAGCTCGTCCGTCAGCAGATCGCGCTGATCGCGCAGGTCGTTGGCATTGTCCCCAAGCCCCTCGATCCGCCGGATTTGCTCATTGAGATTCAGGATGGCTTCGAGTTTCGTATTCATCTCGTTCGCCTTCACATTGATGTTCTCCGTCAGGTCGGCGCTCAGATCGCTGAGCTGTTTGCTTGTCAGGTTCAGGGCATCCGCCAGCGCCTTCGCATTTTCGCGCACGATCTTGCGGCCGGTGATGCTCTCGGGGTTCTGGCTCAGGTCGGACCATGCTTTCCAGAAATTATCCAGAACCGTCCGGATTCCGGACTCCGACGGCTCGTTCATAATCTTTTCAAGCTTTTCCAGCGTATCCTGCTGAACCTCCCAGTTGCCCAGCGACTTGCTTTCGTTGCGGAACTGGTCGTCGAGAAACTTTTCCCGCACTCGGGTGATCGAACTGAACTCGACGCCCGTTCCGAGCTGGCCGGGAGCGTTGGAGCGCATCATGCCGAAAGCCTCGATCGGTCTGGCCGCCACCATATTCACGACCTGGCGCGTATATCCCGCCGTGTTGGCATTCGCAATATTATGTCCGGTCGTGCTCAAAGCGGCCTGATGCGTGAACAAGCTCCGTTTGGCCGTCTCCAGGCTATGAAAAGTCGATCTCATCGGGTTCACCTCATGTCTTTAAGCTTTCGTATCGAAAAGGCCTTGCCGCTGGAAACCGTGACCCTGTACCGGATGATGGTACGTCGCTTCTTCGGCGGGCGGACCTGCAATCACGTCCAGCGATAGCTGGATGAACTCCAAAGATTGCTTAACCAACTGCTGGTTGAGATCGTTGACAGCTTTGAGTTCGCGGAGAGCGGCCGACAACTCCTGCTGGGCTTCCCGCAGGGCGTTTTTCTCCTCCGCCCGGTACGCGAGCTGGATCAACTGCGTCAAGGTGAACCCCGGAGTCGGGATCATCCCCAGCTTGCTCAGGAACCTGCCGATGGCCTTCAGACGGGCCTGTTCCATCTCCGCCACCCGATTCAGGAGCCGCGTTTCCTGATTCATGCACTGGGAGACGGTGTCGACATCGTTTTGGACGATAGCATCGCGCTTGCGGCGGCCGCACTCGGCTAGCTGCACGTGCGCTTCTGTCATGCCGCGAAGCAGCTCTACCACTTCCTGCAAATCGGGATTCATCTCGTTTCCTCCATTCGCTTGCGGGACGGGACTTGGGTTATTGCAGGAACGGAAGCAGCTTCTCGGCGATCTTGCCCGCTTCCACGCGGTACGTGCCGGTCGTGTAGGCTTCCTTCAATTGTTTGACCCGATCTTTCGACGCCGCGGCGTCCAATTTTTGCGCGTCCAGCATTTCCTGAGCTTCCGGAGAGATGCTCACTTGATCCTTCTGCTTGCTTCTCGCCGCGGGCCCGGCGTTTATCTTGTCGTGCTGGCGCTGGTACGATTGCACCAAGTTCAAATGAGAAACCCGGTTGATTTTCATAAGCATCACCTCTTCGTTCCGACGCTTTACATTTAGTTTGTATATCGGCAGGCGTATTTCAAATCATTAGGGCCTGTATTTGTCGTCGCGAATCTGATAGGTTGAGCGCGCTCGCTCGATCTCTTGCATTTCCTCGCGATGCCGCTCCTCCCCGTGCATCCGCTGGATGTCCTTGTTTAATTTGGATCGGCAGCTCTCGCAGATCGTACCCTCGCGAATGTCTTTCCCGCAAACCTCGCAAGGAATCGTCATGTTCGGATTGGCCATGATCGAGATCCGGCCCTCGCGGATGAACTTGATAATCTGTTTGACGGATACGCCGGTCTCGGCGCTGAGCTGCTGAATGTCGCAACCGCGATGTTTGCGCAAATACTCCACACAAGCTTCGTACATCTTGTCCAATTCCTTATAACAAGCGTGGCACATGCCCAACACGTTTTTGGCGTAAAGCTTGCCGCACCTCGGACAGTAGTCAACATTCATCGACGGTTCCTCCCTTACCCATAAAACATGGTCTTTCTTCACCGGGCCCAAGTCAGCCCGTATATGCGGCAGGCTGCCCGCGCCGCAATCGCCGTTGCGCATGCCGCCAGGGTGCTCCCTGTTGTATATACGTCGTCTACCAGTATCAGCGTTTTCGGGCGAGGGCCGTCCAGTCGGGACGCGTCCGTTCCGCTCGCTTCGTACATGTCCGCCCCGATCCGAAGCCGCTCCCGCCTGTTCTTGCGGCTCTGGCTGTCCGTTTGACGATGGCGCACCAGCAAGTTCCACACCGGTATCCCGAGCCGTCGGCCCGCTTCCATCGCCATACGCTCCGCTTGATTGAATCCCCGTTCTTCAAGCCGTTCCGCCGTGACCGGAACGAAACCAATCGCATCGGGGCGGAGATCCCGATAATGGCGCCTGTATGCGCGGGCAAGCATCGCCCCGAACAAAACGCTCTGCCGTTCGTCGCCCCGATATTTATAACGGGCAAGCCACGCCTTCATCTCGGGCGTATACCTTACGGCGCTTCGGCTCATCTCATAGCCCCGGGGACCGTGCGCGCGCACGCAGTCCGGGCATGTCTCGCCGCGCCCGCACCGGAAGCACACCGGTTCGTCGATCCAGGGGATTAACCGGCGGCAGTTACGGCAGAGCAGACCGGCCAGTTCCTCGCAGCCCGACTCCCCCGGAATCGCCGCTCCGCCGCATATGCGGCAAGCCGCCGACCGCGGCCGCATTAGATCGTATCCGGCTTCTTTCCATCTATTCATTATATCGGATAATGCAGAACGTTTCTTAAGCATCTTCGGGCCTCCCGGGTCGGAAAAATATGCTAGGCCGGCGGATCAGATACCCCTTGCGTCCCGCCAGCCGGTTCATGCCTCGAATCTGACGGATCGCCTCTCTCTGGGAACGCGTCCACTCCGCCGCCGCAAAGCAGACGAGTCCGGCCGGGTCTTCGGCTGACCGGCCGGCCCTTCCCGCCATTTGGACGAGCGCCGCTTCGTCGAACAGTGTGGAGTCCGCATCGAGAATGTAGACGTCGCTCTTAGGGACGGTAACTCCCCGCTCCAGGATCGTCGTGGTCACCAGCATGCGAATCTCCCGTTCCCGGAATCGGGCCACCTTCGCGGCGCGCTCGGGGTCCTGGGAGGATGTGCCGTCAATCGGGAGTTGTGGGAACACCTGGCGCAGCATCGTGACTACCTTAGACACCCGGGCAATCTCCGGCACGAAGACGAAAATCTGGGCCCCGCGTTCGGCCGAAAGCTCCAATTGCCGCTTCAACGCCGGCGTCAGCGCGGACATGCGGCGCAAGGGAGGAACGCGCAGCCTTCGCGGGACCGGCAGCGGATGCCGGTGATAGCGTACGGGAACCCGCGCGTGCGGAAGACGCCCCCGGTCCGCCAGCCGGCGCAGCTCCCGGGGTGGCGTAGCCGACAGCAAAATGTGGACGCCTCCGGGCGCGACGGTTTTGGCGGCGGCGTAATGCAGCATCGGGTTGTTGTGATAAGGAAAGGCGTCGAGCTCGTCCAACACCAAGAGGTCGAAGGCTTCGTGGAACCGCATCAACTGGTGTGTCGTCGCCAACGTCAGAGGGGCCTGATCCCATCGCTGTTCGCTGCCCCCGTACAACGCGGCGATCGGGATATGCGGGAAGGCCCGCCTTAACCTCGGGTCGAGCTCGAGGATCACATCCCGCCTCGGGGAGGCGACGGCGGCTCTGCCGCCGCGCAGCAGCGTCTCCTCCAGCAGCGGAAAGATCATCTCCGTTTTGCCGGCGCCCGTGACGGCCCACAGCAGGAATCGCCGCGGCTCTTCGGCGCGGGAGAAAGGGCGGATGCGAAGCAGGCGCAGGATGAATCCCGCCGCGAAGGCGCCCAGCCTGCCGAGGCCGCCGGCCCGGGACGGCGCAGCGTCCCCGCCGCGCCGCAGGCAGGCCAGCGCCGCCTCCGCGGCGGCGGTCTGCGCCGGGCTCAAGCCCCAGCGGGCGAGCCGCTCGGCCGGCGGCCGCGGGTACAGCGGCTGCGGTGCGCGCCCCGCGGTTCCCGCTCCATGTTGGCCCTGGGGGCCCAGGGCCAGCATGGAGCAGAACCGCGCTCGCCCGAGGGCGAGGCATGCTTCGCAGTAGGGACAGTCCGTTCCGCAGAACGGACAAGGCGAAGCATGCAGGCGCGCGCCGCTGCCGCAGCGCCGGCACCGCCAACCGCGATGGCGGTGCCGGCGCCCGTACCCGCGTCGGGGCCGCCGGCCGGGCGGTTCGAGCCCGCCGAGAATGCGGGCCCGTCCGCGAAGCGCAAGCAGTTGCAGCGCGGCCGTCCACGAGCCGCGCGACGGCGTCCAGCCCGCGTCCGCCAGCGACTGCTCCAGCTCCGCCCGCAGCAACGAGCGTCCCTCCAGCCGGCGCTCGACCAGGCGCAGCAGCCCTTCGTCCGGCGGCCGCCAACCTGTCGACCGCTCGGCTCCTTCCGCGATCCGGCGGAATCGCCCCTCGTGTTGCAGTCTCCCCAGCCAAGCGCCGCCCGGCCACGGCTCCAGCGCCGCCTCGCGGATCACCCGCTCGAATGCCCGCTTCGGATCGCTACGCTGGCGAACCGCCTGGAGGCGTTCGCCCAGCCAGACAGCTTGCCCGAGAGAAACCTGCGATTCAATCTCCAGCACATCGGCTCCGCCCCGGGCCGACCAGTAATAACGGTCGGCCTCGCGGTCGATCGTATAACGCCAGGTCCATTCGTTTTCGCCGGATACCCTGACCGCATACACCCAGGCCCGCATAACCGTTCACTCCTCTCGAATGAATTGCGGATACGCGTCTCCGCAGTAGAGTGGCATACAAAAAGCCCCCGACCGGTGCCGCGCACCGTCCGGGAGCCTGCTTGACTCACCCATTCTCTTATATTCATGTGCAGCAGAAAAAAAGCGGCCTTCGTTACCAGACCGGCAACGGACGAAGCTCTCCGCTGCCCCTCAGATCGACACAAATCTCGTTCCGGACGCCCGAAGACGGATCCCCCCCGCCCGTGCCGTCCCACTCCCGAACGTCGATCCGCATGCCCCGCCGGGCCAGACGGCTTGCAATGGCGACCGTCTGATCCGTCGAGCCCTCGTCCAGAAGCGTCACGGCAACAGGCCGGCCTCGCAGACTGGAACTCCACTGCAGCGATCGTATATACCATTCGATCTGATCTTGCCCGTTCCGGGTGAGAAAGACAACCTGCGGCTCGGCCACATCCCCTCTGCTCCGGCGCGTCCGCGCATAAGCGAGATGAACGCCCAATACCGCGAGACCGTAGCTGGCGAGGATGCCTAGCAATCCGATGATCATGACGGTGCACCTCCCGTAGCCGCCGGGCGGAGAGGCGCCGTTAAGCGCGTCCACGATCCGGCAATGCTGGAAAGGCCGGGGCTTCGAACAGCAGCTTCGGCTCCCTGGCGCCTTCCGGTTATGCCACAGTATATGCCGCATGATCAAGTCGGGTGTCAATCGCGAATGACGGCGCTTTCACCAACCGCTTCACGATAACGGGCAACGGCAACCCGAACGCCGGCCGCGCTATCCGGTTTCGCATCTTGCGAATCAAGCGTTACAAGGCAACCCATCCGTTTTTGATCGCGATGATGACCGCTTGAGTACGGTCGTCCACCTCCAGCTTTTGCAGGATGCTGCTGACGTGGTTCTTAACCGTTTTCTCGCTGATAAACAAAAAGTCGCCGATGGCCCGGTTGCTTTTGCCTTCCGACATCAGCCTCAGCACCTCGGCTTCGCGCCGCGTCAGCGGGCTGCTCGGACTCGCCGTATACGTCGCGGCCGTTTCCTTGATGCCGGCGGCCGGAATCGTCCCTGAACCGTCCAGATACGTCATCCGGCGAAGCTGGTTGATCAGCTTGCCCGTTACTTTCGGATGGATGTACGCATGGCCTTCGACCACCGAACGGATCGCCTGAACGAGAGATTCCGCTTCCATATCCTTCAGCAGGTATCCCACGGCGCCCTTGCGGAGCGTCTCGAACACATAGCTCTCGTCGTCGTGGATCGACAGGATGACCACTTTGATATTCGGGAAATATTCGCGGATTTTCTCCGTTGACGCGACGCCGTTCTGCACCGGCATGTTGATGTCCATCAGCACGACATCGGGGTTCAGCGAATTGCAAAGCTCCAGTACTTGAATGCCGTCGCCGCATTCGCCCACAACCACGAAATCGTCTTCCATGTTTAAGATCCGTTTGACGCCTTCGCGCAGCAGTTGATGATCGTCGGCAATCAGAATCTTAACTTTGGACTGAATAGCCGTCATTGCTTCCCCCACCTAATATTCCTCCTTCTGTTCAACCGAGATCGGAATGGCCAATGAAATTTTCGTGCCCCTGTCGGGGGCGCTCTCAATTTGCAATTCGCCTTCCAGCAGTTCGACCCGTTCTCTCATCCCCATTAATCCGAACCGACCGATTTCCGCGTCATCCTTGCCGACTTGGAAGCCGACGCCATTATCCTGGACGATTAAGCGCACCATTTGGCGTTGAAACGTTAATTCGACCCGGATATATGTCGCCCGTGCATGCTTGTAGACGTTGCTGAAAGATTCCTGCACGAGTCGGTAGATCGCGACCTCCATCGGCGAAGGAAGACGGACTTCCTTCCCGAACACTTCGAAATCGGCATGGATTTTCGTCCGTTCTTCGAAATCTTGTATGTATTTGCGCAGCGCAGGAGCCAGACCGAGATCGTCCAGCGCCATCGGGCGCAAATTAAATATCATTTTTCTTACTTCTTCAAGGCTGCTTCGGATTTGCGACTTCATATCCGATAACTCGACACGAACCGCATCCAGATCTTGCTTCATCAGCATACGCTCGGCGATTTCCGCCCGGAGCACGATATGCGCAAGCGATTGGGCAAGATCGTCGTGAATTTCCCGGGAAATGCGTCTGCGTTCCTCTTCCTGCGCCAAAATGATCTTAAAACCGAGCTGTTGTCGATTTTTGGCGGATTCGAGAATACGCGTAACCTGATTCAAATCTCCGGATAAGTATTCCAGCACGACGTTAATCTGCGAGACCAGCACTTCAGCCCGTTCGACCGTTTTCTCCACGTTTTTGAGCCGGCGCTGGATATCGTCCCGGCGGATTTTGTTATTTTGCTCTTTCTCGCGGAAAATGCTGAGCTGAAGCTGCAAGCTGGTCGCCTGCTCGTAGGCGGTTCGGATGTCCGCTTCATTGTAGCGGTTGAAATCGCGGCTAACCTCGGTTAATCGGATGCGTGCGCGCCGAAATTCAACCTCCAGCTTGTCGACCATCTCGATCGTCTCGGCCGCGGTCTTATTAATCTCATCCAGCTCCCGCTTCAGATGAGCATACTCGGACCGCGCCCCTTGGCTGATTTCGTATATCTGATACTTGCTGTCTTCCATCACGCGGATGGCATTCTTGATGATCTGATCGATCGCGTCCGCTTGCACCAAGAACCGAACCTTTCTGTATGGGCTAGCTTATTCTCTTATTCTACCATATAAGTTTTCGGAGTTGTTGGTCGGTTTGTACTAAATTTTTACCACTTACCCGCCAATATTGGCAAAAAGCCGCCCGATTCGACAAACGAATCGAGCGGCTTTCGATCCAAACGATATAGGCATGAAGGATCAGTTTTATGCCAAAGCGTCCGCACGCAATTGGTCCGCTTTATCCGTACGCTCCCACGGAAGGTCCAGATCGGTGCGGCCGAAATGGCCGTAAGCGGCGGTTTGCTTGTAGATCGGGCGGCGCAAGTCGAGTTCTTTGATGATGCCGGCCGGACGCAGGTCGAAGTTTTTCGCGATAACCTCCGCCAATTTGGCATCCGGAACAATCCCCGTTCCGAACGTATCCACGTTGATGGAAACCGGACGGGCCACGCCGATCGCGTATGCCAGTTGGATTTCGCATTTTTCCGCCAGTCCGGCTGCTACGATATTTTTCGCGACGTAACGAGCCGCGTAAGCCGCCGAACGGTCCACCTTCGTCGGGTCTTTGCCCGAGAACGCGCCGCCGCCGTGGCGGGCATAGCCGCCGTATGTGTCGACGATGATTTTACGGCCTGTCAGGCCTGCGTCCCCGTGAGGTCCGCCGATTACGAAGCGGCCCGTCGGGTTGATCAAATACTTCGTTTCGGCATCGATAAATTCCGACGGAACAACCGGTTTGATGACATGCTCGATGATGTCCTTTTTAATTTGCTCCAACGTCGCTTCTTCCGCGTGCTGGGTGGAGACGACGATCGTATCGACGCGTACCGGTTTGTCATCGACATATTCGATCGTGACTTGCGTCTTGCCGTCCGGACGCAAGTACGGCAGCGTGCCGTTCTTGCGAACTTCGGACAGGCGGCGGGACAGGCGATGCGCGAGCGCGATCGGCATCGGCATCAGTTCGGGCGTCTCGTTGCAAGCGAACCCGAACATCAGGCCTTGGTCGCCCGCGCCGATAGCTTCAATCTCGGAATCGGTCATTTGTCCTTCGCGAGCTTCGAGGGCACGGTCCACGCCTTGGGCGATGTCCGGAGACTGTTCGTTCAGGGACAGCAGCACCGCGCAAGTCTCGGCGTCAAATCCGAATTTGGCGCGAGTGTATCCGATATCCCGGATCGTTTGACGAGCGATCGCCTGAATATCGACATAATCCGATTTGCTGCTGATTTCCCCGATAACCAATACCAGACCGGTTGCCACCGACACCTCGCACGCTACGCGGGCATTCGGGTCGTTCGCCAGAAATGCGTCAAGAACCGCATCGGAGATCTGGTCGCAGATTTTGTCCGGATGCCCTTCCGTAACCGATTCGGAAGTAAACAACCGACGTCCGTTGAAAGAAGCCATCATTTATCACCCTCCTGGGAAAGCTGGTTTACATAAAAAATGAACCTTTTCCAATAGGAAAAGGTCGTCTCTTCGTTAACCTTCGAATATTCATCATACACAACGAAATGAGGCCTGTCAACGTTAAATATGCCCGAATTTGTCACTATCCGCGATTCGATTGTTCGGCCATTTCCACGAGTCGTTTCGTGATCGATCCGCCGACCGCTCCCGTTTCGCGGGAAGACAAATGTCCCCAATAATCGGATCGAACCGAGCCAACGGGAACCGCGCCCAGCTCCGTCGCAAATTCCGTGTTCAGGTTGGCGGGAGACTGCGGTCCAACCGCCAAACCCAATTCCGCCGCGATCTCGTATTTCCAATCGTCAATCGCCTTCTCACAGCCCGGTACCAATTTATTGCGCCGATTCGCCATTTGCATTGACCTCCTTGAGTGGTATAGATCTAGTATGGCTGATCGGCGCCGCGGCACCCGTATGAATCGTTGTCAAAGCTTCCGAACGCTGTCAAGGCGAAATTGGCGTATTCCGCGAGGCTTTATGGGATGATTACATAAGGCCCCTGCACGATTACGTACACGTCGTCCTTTTGCTGCGGTCCCGGCGTAATGCCGCGGGTTCCGTCCCGAGGGAACAGCAGCATATGGTTTAATCCGACCGTCTGACCGTCTTGAATATCTTCTCCAGCCGTGACGTCCGGTATGCCGTTGCCGTCGGTGCTGATCGCTCTGACATCGCCATTGCGGACGATCACGGTCGCGCCTTCGCCGCCAAACAGCTTCATGCCGGGTTTCAGCACTTCGACCTTTAATCCGGCCGCAGGCGCCGTGCTGCCGCCGATCCCGCCGGCCTGGTCGACAATCTTCTTCAGCTCCTGTTTCGCCTTCTCAAGCTCGGCTTGAAGCTCCTGGATCGCCTTGTCCGCGCTTACGGACCCCCCGCTGCCTCCGGCCAACAATTTATCGACGTAACTTTTCGTTACGAGCGGGTCGTCCGGCGATCCGGGCTGCGTCGGCGAGCTCGCGTCCGTCGTGATCGCTCCGCCGATCCACATGCCTAATCCCAGCACCGCAATGCTGCCTGCCCATTTCCATTTGTTTCGCTGACTCATTCCGTACCTCCCGCTTGTCACCCGGTTGGCGACATCTAGCAATCTCGGAATCTATTATAGCAGGTCCGGCATCAAATGGCTTTACTTGAGCGTAACTGTCCGTGTTTCGCCGTCCCATTCGACCGTCCAGCCCATCGATTCGGCCAGCACGCGAAGGGGCACCATCGTGCGTTCGTTCATCAGCTGAGGCGGCACCTCCGCGGTAACGGCTTTGCCGTTGAGGGCCATCCGTTCGCTGCCCAACCACATATGCGCATAGTTCGAACCCAGCAGCACTTGCACGCTTCGTCCCGCGGCTGTATCGTTCCAGATCACTTGACCGCCCATCGCCTCTACGACGAAACGCAGCGGCACCAGCGTATTGCCTCGGTCGATAACCGGGGCTTGGTCCAGCCGAAGAGTGTTCCCATTCACCTTTAACGTCGGCTTGTCGATCACCAGCTCCACTTCATTGCGGGTTTGATCGGCTTTAGGCGGGTAATGGAGCCAGACGTCGTCGATCTCTACCGCTCCGGTTAACGCCCGGGTTTCTTGGCCGTTGGCCGGATTCACGACATAGATCCGGTTCAGCTTCAGAGGCTGCTGCATATTCGAGAGGTTCAACGGAACATGCACCGTTTTCCAATCGGACCAGTTCGTATCCCGCGTAATGTCTACCCATTTTACTTGACCGGCAGCGTCCTTAAATTCCGCGCGGATCCAGTTATGGCTGTTATCGCCTTTCACTTTTAAGGTCATGCCGGACGGATTTCCTGTTATCTTCTGACCTTCGGGGCCAAATTGAGCGTATAAAGCCTTGGTTACCTTGTCCCCGCCGGTAAAGTCGTATTGAAGCTTAAGAGAATGCCCGTTGCCCGATTGAACGCGGCTTACCTCGCCTTTGACATCCGCCGGCGTCACTTTTTTGACAATGTCGGTATTGGATTCAAAATCGGCGAAGACGACCGTCTCCCCGCTGGTCAAAAGCTGGGACGTGCTAAACCGGTCATAGTGCGCAATCAGATAAGCGGGTTGATCGCCATCCATGCTTTTAATCGTCAGCCGATCGTCATTAACCTCCGCATCAAAACCGGCAAATTCCCATCTTAATCCTGCGGCGGGGACGGCACGCTCTTGTCCGTCCGATGTGAGAGCCACAACTGCCGGCAGCGGATAAGTCGCTCCGACCTTCAGCTCGGGCATATTCCCGGTGATCTCCAGACTGTGGATGTCTTGGCCGCCCAGCACGCGGATTTGATGCTGAGCCGAGGCCGTTCCCGCCGTCGCCTTCAGCGTGATCGTTCCAGGGGCGGTAGCCGTTACGGTATTGCCGTTGATCACTCCGTTGCCGGTGACAGTCCATTTGCCCAATGGCGCCAGGTCCGCCGCAGACAACGTGTTGAAATATTCGTCGTAGCCGGTCAGCGAATACGCATAAGACTGTCCGATCAGCAGATCGCTTCGACCCGCGATGCTAATGCTTTTGGGCGCGCCTTTGGGCGCAAGAGACCAGATGGCCAAGCCGTTGACAACCGGCCGTTTCTCTCCGTTTGTCGTCTGGTTGACATATTGCACCTGCGTACCGCCCAGCGGTCTGGACACCATTTGCGTCGAACCGCCGCCATCCAGATTCATGCCGCGCCAAACGCCGATGTTGACCATAAAGTTTTGCAGCTCCGGAATCGTAAGCCCTTGGCTCCGTTCCGATTTCTCCGCGGTAATCAGATACACATATCGTTTGTCTTTCGAGAAACCGACAGCCGTACGAGCCACTCCGGCATATCCGGAAATATCCGAGATGGAACGGGAATATCCCGACGGCTTCCCGTCTTCCACCAGGATCGTATGTCCGCCGATCATGGTTTTGAACGTGCTCGGATCGTAGGTTTTCGTCGGATCCTTGGCAAACATGCGGTAATTGACTTTTATTTTTTGGCCAACTTTCAGATGATCGCGGACAAATTCATGCGCTTTGCCGGAGGCCCGCAGGATGTAGCCATCTTCCGGAGCAATTTGATTGATGATTCCTTCAAGCTCGATTTGCTTGATGACCCCGTTTTGCACCAGCACTTCGGTCGGTGTCGTAACGCCGTCAATCGATCTGTATACTTGTCCCCAGCTATGGGTATACATATAAAGACCGTCGATCATCGCGTGTTGACCAGGCGTATGGACACCATCGTCTTCGTACCAATAATACGTCTTATTGATTCCGCCAAGCGGATAGGAGGTTCCGTCCTCCGCCGTTACGGCGCCTTCGAAGGTAAACAAGTCGATAATCGGTTCGTTATCCTTCGTTAAAGCAAACGATTGAAACCCGATCAGATAAGGCGGCGTCGCTTCCAGCTTGCCGTCCCGAATCTGAGGACCGATAGGCACACCCTCGGCTTTCGTGTTGAAGAAATCGCCGTTGATAGCCGCAACCGCACCGGCTTCCTGAGCCATTTTCTGAATGTTTTGCTTCTTCGTGTACTGGTTGTTCGTGCCCATGATCGTGTCCAGCTTCACGTACGGATTATGTAAGTCAACGATGATCGCATCCACGTTTACGGACACAGGCTGGCCTTTTCGTTCAAACTGCCATATATACCGGTTTAACGTCGCTCCGGATGTAATCGGCGATTGCTCCACCAACTCGAGCTTCTCGGCCGCATACACTTGAGCCGGCATCATCACAGACCCGAATGGCGCAAAAGCCGTAGAAATAGCAGCAGCCAGCGCCATCGTTCTGGCCCACATTTTCAGTTGAAACATGCTGTCTTCTCTCTCCCATCTTTCAAGTCTTGCCTCTATTTAATAGACTGGCAGAAGGCAAGAAAAGTTTCGAGAAAAGAAAAAGACCGGAAGCTTAAAGCTTCCGATCTTTCGTTTAAGATAACTCAATTATTGTACAATGACTTTGAATACGATAGAGTTACCGTTTGCTGCTACAGCAGTGATCGTGTAGCTATAACCCGATCCTACTCCTGTAGCATCGTTACCGGTGCCAACAAGCGCCCCGGAAGCATCACTACGTGCGTTTCTAGCGTCGCCAGCAGCTACCGTAACGTAGCCTTCACCTTGGCTAACAATGATGTCATTGTCTTGGTTGCGGAGTGTCAATGTAGTAGCTGCCGGTCCAACATTGCTTGCTACTACCGTTTTCTCAATTACTTGAGCGCCGTTATTAGTGCTGCCATGGATGATAACTTTGAACGATTTTTCAGTATTAGACTCAGACGCTGTAAAAAGACTTGCAGGCGCGTATACTGTGTCATTCACGCTGTCATAGGCTACACCTACAGTTGTTACATTGTAGTAGGAAGTGTCGCCATCCGGAATAGCAACTTTCGTTCCGTCAGCCAGCAAGCCTACAACATCAAGGGCTTTAGCATGAGCAGTGTTGCCATTTGCGTACAGTTTTGCAATATCAGCCACTTCGTAGCCTGTAATATCTGTACGTTTAACAGTTCTTGCCGAGAACGTATACTCGGAGTTTGCAACAGTCTCACCGGTTGCCTCATTTACCAGTTTCAACGTAAAGTTAGTCGACCCGTTTGCCGTTGCGCTGCCTTTCAGCTTAACGGAAGTCGTAGCTGCATCTACAGTTGCCGTGCTCGATGCGCTTCCGTCAAACTCAACATTTGCGTTGTCCTTGCTGATTTGAACCTCATATCCGGCAAAGTTAGCAAGAGTTTTTGTGCGTCCGTATTGGTCAAGCACTTTGATTTTGTCACGGCTGATCGTTGTAGTTGCCCCCGGAGCCAGAGCGTACTTCAACTCGTCAACACCGGAAATGACTTGCGGTTTTTTGTTCGGTTGGACAGTCAGCTGCAACTGAACAAATTTGTACGTTTTCGTTTGAACCGTCATATACACCGTAGTTGCTTCCGTAACACTGGGTGCGGTGTATTTAAATTTGACTTTGTTATTCACATAGTCTTTTTCAAACGAATACGTACCTTGGGTTACGGATACGTTCAGATCCGTGAAACCGTTCAACGAAGTTACATCTTTACCGAATTGGTCCAGTGCCGTATAAGGCAGTTCAACCGTTTCGCCACCTACAACCAAATCCGGAGCTTCCAGAGTCAGCGTGTCGATTTTGGAGCTGTCTTTAACGGTTACTTCAAAGGATGCCGATTGACCGGTCGCTTTGGAATAAACGAAAACTTGAGACGTACCCGATTTGGAAGGAGCCGTCAACTTCAGGGCGGCATATTTAACGCCGTCAATTGTCAACTCTTCATAATCAGCTTGGCCGGTTGCAGCCAGGCCGTTAACCGAAATAACAGAGGTATTCGTGACGTTGACTACCGTATCTTGTTCCAGATAAGTGTCTGTCGTTACAGTGTTGCCAAATTGGTCTTTGGCATTCAGCAGCAAGTAGAACGTCTCGCTGGAACCAACTTCAATTTCGGTTTTGCCGTTTGCGTTGTAGAGTTTATCAAACGCAAGGCTAGCGACTTGAGCTTTGGTTGCTACAGTGTACGTAGCGCTAGCATATGTCCCGGTAGTTTTGTGGACGGCGCTCACAGCCACTTTCGTGTCAATCATAAAAGGAGTCAAAGACGTAATTGTAACAGTTCCGTCATTGCTAACAGTTGTGGTTTGATACCCACTATTTACTTGGATTTGGTTGTTGTTTACTTGCGACTTCGTTACATCTTCATTGTATTGGTTATATACTTTCAGTTTGGCGGTAATGACTTTGTCGTCACCACGGGACAGTGGAGCCTTGTCGCCGATGAATTCGATTTTGGTGACTTTCTCGTCTTCAACGCTGACTTTAGCTTCCAACGCAGTAGCTTCTACGCCCGATACGGTAACCGTATATTCACCTTTGGTCAGGTTAGATACGGTTTCGATGACCGCCGATTTGTTGTCTTCCGAGAACGTCGTTTTCGCAATGTTAACCGGAATGGTACCTTTTTTAACAGAGATCGTTGCTTTGGATTTGTCAACCGCTTTGCTGAATTTCACTTCCAGCTTCTTCGCGCCAACTGCAGCGAAGGAGGAGATTTTAGTAGCGTTTTTCGCTTCTTCAATCTCCTTAATGATCTCGTTAGCTGCGAATGCGGAAGTTACGAGCACCTCACGGGTAGCTTCAGCCGTGTAGTCTTCTTGCGGAGCCAAGTAGCCCGCTTTGACAACAGCGGCAACATAACCTTTCGCCCATTCGGAGACTTCGCCTTCAACTTCAGCGTTAGCGTCGATGTCCAGATCCAGCGCGATCGCAACCAGTTTCGCGAATTGCTCGATGGTTACGTTGTCGTTCGGAGCGAACAGCGGCGGCTCGTCGCTTACGCCGTCGATCAGCTTCGCTTTTTGCAGAGCGCCGACATAACCAGCGAACCAGTCGTCCGCTTCAACGTCGTCGAATTTCTCTGCACTTGCATCCTCGTTAGCACGGAGCAGTTTTACGAGGATTTTCGCGATTTGTGCGCGAGTCGTCAGAGCTTCCAGATCAGCGCCGTTGCCGGCACCTTCCGGATCGAAAATGCCTTCTTTAACCAGCTCTTGGAATTTCTCCAGAGCCGTCAGGTCCTTGGTGCTGTCTGCTGCGAATGCTACGGAACCAAACGCAGAGAAAGCAAGGCTAGCTGCCAAAACAGCGGACAAACCTTTTTTCATAACCTTTTTGTCTCCTCCTCGGATATGTTTCCCTTGAGAATTTTGTTTAAGTAAGTATAAGCTCGATTTCCTCATTGTCGGTTTCACCCCCTTCCCAGAGTTGAGCGGTAATTATGTTCTTAAAGTCTGCGCGGCGCTAGCCTGCGCAGAAACTTGTAGAAACCAATCATTGGATAGGTAGACCACTCTAACATTATACTACGTGTCACCTGCATCGTAAAGAAAAATCGCTGAGAATAATAGGCAAATGCTTTTCGTTGTGGTTTGTTTTTCACATTCTTAGACGCGTCGAATCGGAAAAGGTTGCGCGATTTCGAAAAAAGTTTTTGGCTTTCCGTTTTTTCCGATTTTATCTTGCATTTCCATCAACCTGTCCGATATGCCTAGTATAACCTGCGCTCCGGGAGACCGTCATTATCAACAATTTACCAATGTCTTCGTATATTCCCACGAAGGAGAAGAGGCCACAGACGTATGAGTCCGCGGCCTCCCGCCTCATTTCTGCTCTTACTTCGGTATTTTGCCTTCGGCTTTCATGACGCGCATGGCGACCATGGCCGCTTCCGCGCGGGTGAACGTTTCTTTCGGATCGAAACGCACCGTCGGGTTCTTCTGGCCGGGGAGCAGCACGTTTTCCTTGCCTTCGATAAATCCTTTGTTCGTAATGGCATCGACAGCCGCTCTGGCATAAGGGTCGATCGTATTGGCGTCCGTAAACGCCTTCTGCAAGTTTTTCAATACCTTCTCCTCATCGGTGCCCAGCTTGAGATCCGCCGCGCGGGCGATCATGACCGCCGCATCTTCGCGCGTGATGGCCGCATCCGGCGAGAACCGTCCTCCGGTCGTTCCCCTCACGATGCCGACGCGCGCGGCCGTCTCGATATATTTATACTCGTAGAGGCCGTTGGACAGCGGGTTCACTTCCAACACGTCCGTAAACGTCGGCCGGGAGTCGTACTGGAGCGGAATCTCGAAGATTTTGACCAGCATCGTCGCGAACTCGCCGCGGCTGATCGGGTCGTTCGGAACGAAGGAATACGTGCCCTTGTTCAGCATGATGCCCTTCGCGTACAGCGTATCCAGAGCATCCCGCGCCCACGGATGGCTGGTGACGTCGTCGAAGCTCTTGTCCATATACATGACGCGATAGAAGCCGAACTTCTCGATCGGGACCGTGATCGTATTTTTCGATCTGTCCACAACGCCGCCAAGGTTGCGCCAGCGGGAGCCCGGGATTCCGCGGTAATCGACGAACGTGTCGAAATGGAAGACCGTTACGTATTTCCACGCTTCGTCGCGGATGTTCGGATCGAACTTCAGCGTCAGCGTTCCGGTCCGCGTCGGGACGACAAGGTCGTTGTTGCTGCGTCCGAAGAAGACGTCGCCCGCGTACGGATCGCGCCCGCTTCCGATAAGCGCGGCTTGCGTGTAATCTTTGTCCGATTGCAACGGATCGGTTTTATCCTTGATGGTGCCGGCGTCGATCCAGTACAGGTCGCTGGCCGGACGGAAACGCCCTGCCGGATCGGCCAGAAGCAGTTCCCCTTGCTTGACTTGAACGTCGGTCGATTTGTACGTTTCGCGGTCTACCCGGCCATTCAGCGGATCGGCGATGCCGAACAGGATCTGACGCTCGTTCGTCAGAATCGGATACGCATCGTTCGGGTTGTACCGCTTCAGCAGCGTGCCTTTCGGGAAGGACAACTGAATGCTTTTGTCGAACACGTCCATCTTGTTGCTGATCGTCGTCTTGTACATCGAGCCCGGCAGATTGGTATTCGTATAGAACGCGGTAAACTCGCCGTTCAGCTTTTGCGTGCCCCGCACGACCGTAAACTTGATTTTGTTTTTACCCGGCTTCAATCCCCGCACTTCATACGTAAACAGGTTCTTGTCGGCTGTGCTGCGGATCGCCGGATCTTTCCCGAACAGCACTTGATCGGCGCCTTCCGCTTCAATCTGAATCGGAAGGAAGTTGCTGTTGATATTGACCTGGTCTTCGCCTTGCGCGTTCTTGACGAGCCGCTTCGGCTCCAGAATCCGGTACGGCAACGGCTCGCGCGAGATGGTGATGGTTTTGACCGCGGTCACCGTGCCGTTGGTAATCTCGATCTCGATCACCGTATCGCCTCTCGGCATAAGCTTGAGGTCATAGGTATAGAAACGTCCCTCGGTTTGACCGCCGGGGTTCACCACATCTTTCAAGAGGCGATCCGGAATTGCGGCTCCTTGGCCGTTGACGGCGTCCTCGGACAAAATATTGCCCGAAGTCGTATGCGTCCCGCCGGCAACCTGATGCCACAGGATGCGCGGCTCGCCCTTGTCGTTTTTCTTGCGCACCGTTACTTTGATGCTCGACGCATTCTTCATGACACCTTCCAGACGGACGTACGATTCATTGGTCACGTACATATCGGGCGACTGCGCCGGCACGAACGTCTGCAGCTCGGAAGCCAGGCGGGGAAGAAGCTGAATGTCGCCGAATTCGGGAGCGTCCTTCGAGAACAGGAAGAACTCGATCATCTTCTCGGTGACAAGCGTATTCGACGGCGTGCCGATCTTGTACAGCTTCACGATGATCGAATGCTTGCCCTCGGTATCCGTACCGCTGGACGGATTCGGAAGGATCGCCGTAAACGTTCCGTTCGTATTCTCCGTCAGGTTGGCCGCCGGGATGGACACGCCGTCGTAGACGACATCCAGCTTATATCCGCCGCCGGTGCCGATCGTCGCGTTTACGACGGAGCCGGTGATACACCGCGTGGAGGCGCCGCACGTCAGAGACGCGATGCTTTTCAAAATCTGGCCGTTATTCAGGTTGCTGATAATGACGTAAGGCACGCTTGTGATGTTCAGGTCATACGTCTTGCTGCCTGTCGGGAATGGCCCGCTGCCGTTGGAAGGCACGATGCTGAGCTTGCGCACGCCGTCAGGGGTGGTGTTCGGCAGATCGATGATAGCCGTGCCGCCGCTTACCGCCGAGACCGGCAGCGGAGCTCCGTCAAGCGTGGCCGTAATGGACTGCGTGTTCGCATTGACATAGACCTTCAGTTTCGACGGCAGCTCTCCGATCAGGTTTTCGCCGGACGTTGCCAACTGCTCGCGTTCCACCCACGCGGTTCCGTCATATTCCATCCGGTGAACCTTTTCCACGTAGGCGCCGTTCGGGTCCTGATAATAATACGTGTACGGAACGGTCACCGAAAGTCCGCGGTCGTCGTAGAACACAAAGTTCATCGTTTGGACGTTGGGAATGCCGGTGCCGCCGATATTGTGCACGTAAGTAAAATCATAAAGAATATATCCGTCTTCCACCTTCGGATTGGACAAAGCCGAACCGGCGGGCGGATTCGTTACGAAGAAATACTGATTGCTAATCGGCGAACCCGGACCGCCGAAGTTGGTCTGGATCTCGCCGTATGTGAATTTCGTTACGGTCGCCGGCTTTTGGGCCAGATCGAGATCGACCTTCATTTTGCCGCTGACTTCCAGCATCGTGGTCGTGACGGTCGGCTCGGAAGCCAAATCATGCGTAACGCCGGAAGATGTTTCTTTCAGTTTCACATCGTAAACGAACGGATTGCCGTTATCATAGATAAACGTCCGCTTCGTGCGGTAACTGTTCGTGTTGTTGACCGCGACGATCTCGATCTCGTTGTTGCCGGGACGCAGCTTAAAGTCGGTCTGGCTGCTTCCCGTCAGGCCGATGTCCTCGACCAGGAAATAGAACTGGCCGCCGTTCACCTGCCCATAATACGGGCGGGTGCCGCCGTTCACATAGGCGTACACCTCAAGCGCGTTCGAAGCTTCGCCCGTGATCAGAAAACGCTGCTTCGGCTCCTTCGGGTAGATGCCGCCATCCATAAACGAGTTGCCATCGATCTTCAGGTTGGTGATTCCCGTAATCGCCGAGTACAGGACGAACACGGAATTGGATACCGTCTTGGTCGTCTCGCCCAAATAGATCGTGATCTTGTTCGTCCCTTCCGTCAGGGCGACGTTGAAGAAGGTTATCTCGTTCAACCCGGTTTGCTGCGCCTTGTTCAGCGTCACCTTTTCGGGGGCCGTCCCGGCACTGATGTTTTGCACCTCGTAGTACAAAGCGGGAATCTGGCTTGCATCGATTCCCGTAATATCGGCTTTTACATGAATCAGTCCGCTTGTCACCCGGCTGGGATTGGTCTCCGTGCCCGACGGAGACGTAATCGTGATGCTGGCCGCGGCGGCTGCGGGCATAGCCGGCAACAGACCGCACAGCAAGGCAACAATCAGCAACAGGCTTGTCCAGCGATTGCGTTTTTTGCGTGTGTCCATGGCTCCTCCTTCGCTTCAGTGCAGATAAAGATTCGCGTATACCTGATTTATCGGCCGGGCGGCTGGAAAACTGAAGGCCGTCGGCGAAAATAGATCTCCGGCCAATGCCGGGCGCCCGATATAACGGGAGTGCTCGCCGCTGGAAAATTATGCTTCCGGCCATCCAAATAGACGCACGCTGCCGCCGCGAGGTTGCAATCGCCGGTTCATCCGCAACAAAAAACCGCCCCAGCGACAGACTGCCGTCTGCCGCGAGGCGGTTTACGTTAATACGATGATATAAGTGCTTGCCTTACAGCCGCGAACGCGAGTTGTCCGCCGGCTTCGAGCGCAGCCGGGAGAACAGCGTCAGCAGCGGTTTTCTGCTTTTGCTGAAGATGCCGATCGCTTCCGCTCCCAGCTCCATGATCAGCAGCAGAACCGCGACGATAATGACGGCCACCCAATTGGCGGTCTGGGACAGCAGTACGGCGCAAAGGCCGAAGAAAACCGAGATGCCGTAGATGACCAGAACCGTCTGGCGATGGCTAAGCCCGATTTGCTGCAAGCAATGATGCAAATGGCTTTTGTCCGCGACGGAGATCGGCGTCCGGTTCAGGACGCGGCGAATGATCGCAAAAAAAGTATCCCCCAGCGGAACGGCCAAAATGACAAGCGGCACGATAAACGAAACAAGCGTCGCTTGCTTAAAGCCCATAATCGAAAAGGTCGACAGCGCGAACCCAAGGAAAAGCGCGCCGGAGTCACCCATAAAGATTTTGGCGGGGTGGAAGTTGTACACGAGAAAGCCGAGAATGCTGCCGAGCAGAATGGCGCTCAGCAGAATAACGGTCCCGTTGCCCATCAGAACCGCCAGCACCAGAATGGTTGCGTTGGCGATGCCCGATACCCCTGCGGCCAAACCGTCCAATCCGTCAATCAGATTGACGGCGTTCGTGACGCCGACGATCCAAAACACGGTGAGCGGGATACTCAGCCAGGATGTATCGACAACGGTCTCGCCGAACGGAATATTCAGCAGCTCGATGCGAACGCCGAACGAAACGACGATCAGCGCCGCCGCGATCTGGCCCAGCAGCTTCATCTTCGGGGACAGCTCGAACTTATCGTCCAGCGCTCCGACCGCCACCACTACCGTTCCTCCGAGCAGCAAACCGAGAGCGACCTTCCAATCGATATCGCTGCCGGCAAACAGCCATGCTCCCAGCGTCGCCAGAACGAACGCCAGATATATCGCCAAACCGCCGAGTCGCGGCATGATACGCGTATGTACCTTGCGATGGTTCGGTACATCGATCGCGCCGATCTTCACGGCAAACGCCTTGACCCAAGGCGTCAGCAGCAAAGCGGCCAATCCCGCCCCCGCGAAAGCGGCAATCTGCAATCCGTAACTCATCGGTTTCCCCTTTCCCCTATTCCAGCTCATCTGTGAGTAATAGTTCCTCGCCTAAAACACTGCTTTTCATTATATCTGACGTATGGGTAACCAACAAAGTTGCGAAATTGCGAAAAAGTTCCGATTCGAACTGTTTTCACGGATATTTTCAAGGTTTTTGAACGTTCTCTTTCTCTCGAATGACTTTGAGCGCGAATTTCGGCAAAGCAAGCATGCGGGGAAACCGCGAAGGCTCGCGAAGCAGCCGGTGCAACCATTCCAGATGCAATTTCCGGAAAATCGCGGGAGCCCGCCTGATGCGTCCCGACCATACGTCAAAGCTGCCGCCCACACCCATCATGACAGGAACGGACAAGCGTTCCTTGTACTTGTCGATCCACGGCTCCTGGGTAGCGGCCGAGCGCCCGACAAACAGCAAGTCCGGAGCCGCCCGGCGGATGTCCTCGACGACTGCTTCGTCTTCCGCTTCGCCGAAATAACCGTCGCGATACCCCACGATCTGCAGCTTCGGGTGAACGGCGCGCATCCGTTCGACGGCAGCGGCGATGACCTCCGGCGCAGCGCCGACGAGGTACACCCGCCATCCCCGCTGTTCCGCTACGGCAAGCAGTTCGCCCATCACTTCGATGCCGGGAACGCGCTCCTTCACCGGGTTGCCGACGTATCCGGCGGCCCAGACGACGCCCGCCCCGTCAGGAATGACAAGCTCGGCCCGCTTCATCACCGCCATGTGCGCCGGATGTTCAAGCGCCGCCATAATCATGATCGGGTTGATCGTCACGACGTGGTGAGGCTTCTTCTGTTCGACCGCCCGGGTCAGGTATTCCACGGTTTCGCGCTTGTTCATTTTGGCTACCGGGATGCCGAAGATCCGTACCGTTTCCATAGCGTGCTCCTTTATGACTTCAGGTTTTCCCTTTTATAAAAAGACACGATCTCCCTGGCCGGCTGCTGCGCCTGGATCTTGAGCGCTTCGACGAGCGGCGACTTCTCGCGCTGCCAATGCGCCTTGTCCGCAAGCAGCCGCTCGGCCGCAAGTGCGACCCGTTCGGCATCCAGGGAATCCGTCGAACCGACCGCCTCTTCGCCGAGGCGCCGCAGAAATTGATCGATTTTCGGATCGTAGGAAATCCCTAACACCGGAATCGTTTGCGCCGCCGCATAAATTAACGAGTGCAGCCGCATGCCGATCAGCGCGTCGCACCGGCCCACTTCCTCGAACATCTCAAGCGGCGACTCGAGGTCCGGCGCAAGGCTGACCCGATCCGTACGGCCGTAAGCCATCCGGTTGCGCAGTTCCTCCGATGCCTCGCGATCGGAGGGCAGGTGGAACGGAAGCAGCCGCACATGCGCGTTCGTGCGTCCCAGCACGGCGTCCAGCGCTTCGGCCAATTGGCCGATCTCCTGCCGGTCGCTCCGCCAGTAGCGGACGGACACGCCCAATACGGGAGACTTGCCTCCCAACCGCTCGGCCCGAACGCTGTTCTCCTCGGACTTCATGCCCATAACCGGATCGGGCACCACTTCGATACGTTTGCGGTCAAGGCCCATCCGCTCGAGCAGCGCCGCCGATTCCGCGTCCCGCACCGATACGTAGGAACAGCGGCGCAGCACCGAAGCGATCATCCGATGAAACAGCGGACGCTCCACGGGACCGATCCCTTGCGCGTAGACGAAAGTCGGCTTCCCGAGCCATTGCGCCAGCTTCAGGACGGCGAGGTAATACGGGATCGTCCGGGAGCTGGTGGCATCCTGGAGCAGACTGCCGCCCCCGCTGATCAAGCCGTCGCAGGAGGACAGCGTCCGGAACAGCTCTTGCGGACGCATCCGGTGGGCCGCGCGGACCCCATAGGCGCTGGAGGTCCAATCGGGACGGGCGGACAGCACGACAGGCTCAATCCTGACGCCCTGCTCCCGCCCCTGCTGATCCAGCGCTTGAAGGATCGACTGAAGCACCGCTTCGTCTCCGCTGTTGCCGAAGCCGTAATAGCCGGACAGCGCCAGCCGCACCGGTCGGCCGGTTATTTTGCCGCCCATCGCAGCCAGCTCCTTCTGCCCAATGTCCAGACGGCGATCAGCGCCAGACCGATAATGGCGCCGATCCATGCGCCGTTAAATACCCGCAGCAGCGAGATCGCGAGCGGGGTGTGGAAATGGGCGAACGTGCCGGAGACGGACAGTTGCCCGACGACGCCGGCGATCAGCAGAAGCGCTCCCCAGCGGTAGCGCAGGGCCAGGAAAACTCCGAGGATCAGAGCCGGATGTCCCATCAGCTCTTTGAACCGCGGACGGGCCCCCAGCTTCTCCTCCAGCAAGGAGCGGAAGAGCAGCTCGAAAGCCGAGGCTTGTCCGGAATTGCCGGTGCGCGACAAGTAGTACCAGCCCGCTGCAGCCGCCACCGCTCCGGCGATGACCATCCAGACGCTGATGCGAAGCGTCAGCAGCTCTTTCAGCCGGTTGAACGCGGCGCCCAGCAATTTCTCGCGGAACGCCAGCACATACAAGGCCACCAACGCGATCGGAACCGCATGGTGCAGGCTGACGCCGCGATATTGCTGAAGCTGCAGCGAATATTGGATATGGTCCAGCAGACCGACCATAAACACGATGCCGACAAAAGTAAGAGCCAACGCTTGCAGCAGCTTCCACAGCGAGACGAGCGCGCCGCCTCCGGCGCCTGCCGCTCTCCGTTCTTCCGTCCAGCGAACGATGCGAATGACCGCGAGGGTCGGGGCGGAAATCCCCGCCGCCAGCGCCATGGCCTGCAGCGCGACCGGCGCGGACAGCACCGTCAGAGCCGCCGCTCCCCCCATGCCGACAACAAACGCGGCGAGCCGCAATATGCCGATAAATTCCCCGATCAGCAGCGCTCCCAAAGCCACGACCCCGATCATGACGATGACTTTCAGCAGCTTGCTCATCGGCACGTCATGCTCGACGAACGGCTGCGCAAGCCCCAGCTTAAAGCCGGCATTCTCGAGCTTCCGGACGGCGCCGTCCGGACCTTCCAGCGCCTTGTACAGCGTGTCCTCCAAGTAATCGTTGATAACGGCTTTATCCGTATCTTTGCCCGCTCTCGAGTTAAAGAATACCATCCGGATATTCCGGTCTTTCACGGCCAACACGATCCGTTCGGACAGTTTGTCCGGCGTAAGTCTCGCGACCTCCGCCTCCTGGATCGAAGTCAGGCGCACGACGTTGTAATCCGTTTGATTCGCCAGCGTATTGAACCCTTTTTGCGGCGCCTTGAGCAACTCGATAGCCGCGAGGCCGATGCCGTTTTTGTTCAGCAGGGCGGCCACTTGCGGCAGTTGCTCGCGATCGGCCGGACTATCGCTGTACCCGGTAACTTCCGTACCGTCGAACAAGATTCGCTTGACGCCTTGGCTTTGCAGATACGCCAGCATCGCCTCGACGCGCTCCACGGAGAACGGCTGCATCCGGTTGGACAACCGGGCGACAATCTGGAAGCCGCTGTCGCGCAGTTGCTGGATGGCGATCGGGTCCGGGAACATCGGCTTCATCAGCGCATCCTCGTAGGCGATGTCCAAAATATAACCGCTTCGTCCGTCCAACGACCACGGCTGCATGCCGACCTCCAGCCGTTTCTGGAACGTGTCCCGCAGCAGCGGCTCAAGCTCCTTTCCGGTCGCCGCGTCCGCGAACAGCAGATAGGTGCGGTTGCGTCCGGGTTGTACCGCCGAAGCCGCTCCGGCCCCGGTCAGCAACAGCGCCTCCTGCTGCGTGAACAACTGGATGCGCCCCGAGTTGCGAAGCTCCTCGAGCGTCGACTCGTATACAGCCATCGAGCCGATGCCAAGCTCCTTCATGCGGGACAATTGTTCCCGGCGGTATTCCTCCGGATGGCTGCGATAAGTCGACAATTCGACCAGATCCCGATAGTCGAACACGAATTCGACTTGATCGGTTCCCTCCGTCGTCTCCGTCTGAAGACGGCCGAAGTTCATCGGCAATGCGGCCAGCACCGCCACCAGCACGACGATCCAGAGCCAGCGCGCCGACGTCCGGTTCCATTGTTGATACGTATTTAGCAACTTGCGCACGCTCCTTCTTCTGGGAGAATAGACGGCGGCCAGCCGCTCTCCGGACCCGTCCCGGTCCGGAGGAGCCGCCGCGCGCCTCTCGTCAACGGTCTACCCGGCTCATAACGGCAGGGATCAGCCGCTGCAGCTTGGCTTCGGCATCCTCGGCCGATTGGCCTTTCACGCCGAAGTACACCTTGATCTTCGGTTCGGTGCCGCTCGGCCGCAAGCAGAACCACGAACCGTCCGCCAGGATGAACTTCAACACGTTCTCCTTCGGCAGGCCGTCCAAACCATGACTGTAGTCCAGTTGCTTGGAGACGGCGACGCCCGCCATTTCGGACGGCGGCGCATCCCGCCAATCCGCCATGATGCGGCCGATTTGGGCGACCCCGTCGATGCCTTTGAGCGTCCGGGATTCGAGATGCTCCCGGTAATACCCGTAGCGCTCGTACAGTTCGAGCAGCACACCGTACAGGGTCTTGCCTTGCGACTTGTAATAAGCGGCCGCCTCGCAGATGAGGACGGCAGCGACAACCGCGTCTTTGTCCCTTGCATGCGTACCCGCCAAATAACCGTAACTTTCCTCATAACCGAACAAGTATGCGTACTCGCCGGTTTTCTCGTATTGCGTCATTTTTTCGCCGATGTATTTGAAGCCGGTGAGCGTGTTCATGACGGTCAAGCCGAACGATTCTGCAATGACGGCGCCCAGTTCGCCCGTTACGATCGTCTTGATCAACAGGCCGTTATCCGGGAGCCGGCCTTGTTCCCGCAGGCTGGACAACAAATAATAGGCCATCAGCGCGCCTGCCTGGTTGCCATTCAGCACGACGTATTCGCCCTGATCGTTCTTGACCACCGCTCCCATCCGGTCGCAGTCCGGGTCGGTGCCGATCAGGATGTCGGCATTCGCGCGCTTCGCCAGCTCCAGCGCCAGCGTGAACGCCTCGCGCTCCTCGGGATTCGGGGACTTGACCGTCGAGAAGTCGGGGTCCGGATGCTCCTGCTCCGGCACGACGGTCACCCGCGTAAAACCAACCGCCGCCAGCGCGTTGCGAACAGGCAGATTGCCTGCCCCGTGCAGAGGGGTATACACGATCGAGAAATCGTCCGCGACTTTTCGGACCGCCTCCGGGTTTACGCTGACCGACGCCACCGCTTGAAGAAACGCCTCGTCGATCTCGGCGCCGATCCATTTCAGCAGCCCGCGGGCTTCGGCCTCTTCGCGGGACAGCCGCTTGACGTCCTCGAACGGATCGACAGCCAGAAACTCCGCGGTCACTTCGTTGGCGGGTCCGGTGACGAGCTGGCCGCCATCCGGTCCGTATACTTTATACCCGTTGTATTCGGGAGGATTATGGCTGGCCGTGATAACGACGCCCGCCGCCGCGCCCAGATGGCGAACCGCGAACGACAGCTCCGGCGTCGGTCTCAAGCTCTCGAACAGATAAGCGCGAAGACCGTTGCCGGCGAAGACCAACGCCGCTTCCAGCGCGAACTCGGGCGACCCGTGGCGCGAATCGTGCGCGATGACGATCGAGGCCTGATCGCCGGCCGTCCGCCGTACGTATTGAGCAAGGCCTTGGCTTGCCCGTCCCACCGTATACCGGTTGATACGGTTGGTGCCCGCCCCGATCACGCCGCGGAGCCCGCCGGTGCCGAATTCCAGATCTTTATAGAACCGATCCTCGATCTCTTTGGCGTTGTCCGCAATCGCCCGCAGCTCCGACCGGGTCGCTTCGTCGACTCCAGGGTGATTCAGCCAGCTTTCATAAGTCGCAAACGCTCGCTCCGTGGTCATATGATCTCCCTCGCTCCCATTCCGTTTATTTCTGTTCATAAAATCATTCGCTTTTTATTCGTTTTTAGACTGCGGATCGACCAACGCAAACATCAACTGGCCTTCGGCGACGACCCGATCGCCGACCGACGCTTTGGCTTCGCCTTTGCCGACCATCCCCTTCAATCGGGTGATCCGAAGCTCCAGCCGCAGCGTATCGCCCGGATACACCTGGCCGCGGAACCGGAACTCATCGATTCCCGCAAACATCGCAATCTTGCCGCGGTTCGCCTCCACACTCAAGATTGCGACCGCCCCCACCTGGGCGAGCGCTTCGACGATCAGCACGCCGGGCATAACCGGCATCTGCGGGAAGTGGCCGGCGAAGTAAGGCTCGTTCATCGTTACGTTCTTGATCCCGACAGCCGCGACTCCGGGTTCAACCTCCAAAATCCGGTCGATCAGCAAAAACGGATAGCGGTGCGGAATGATCTCTTGAATCTGTTGGATATCCAGCATCAAAAACATCTCCTTTGTGATAGGGTCGCGCCCGTTTGGAACCGGGTTGAATAAAATGCGGTGAGCCTTGTCAACACTATGTCTATCCTTCATGTCTGCAGGCATGATGGTTAAAATAGAGAGCATGAGGCGCCGGCCCCCTTTCGATAAGCCGCGCCTCAGATGCTCTTTTTCGTCTGCCCCATATCGTTCAAATTCCGGAACAGCAAAATGTAGACGGCACTCGTGACAAAGGACAGGCCGATAACCCCCCACAAAAACGGGATCGCGATCGGAACCTTAAAGAAAATAAAAAGGATCGCTATATAATAGAATACCGTTGTCAGCTTCCCCATTGCATTGGCGGGAACGGTCATCTTGCCTCGAAAATGGAAAAACGCCGAACCCGCGATCATCCCCGCATCACGCAACGCCATGGCTGCGGCCGCCTGCCACGGGATCCACCCGCCGATCAGCAGCGAGAGCACGACGGCAAGCAGCATCAGCTTATCGGCGAGCGGGTCCAGCATCGAACCCAGACTCGTAACCTGGCCCCGGCGGCGGGCCAAGTAGCCGTCCAGCACATCCGTAGCTCCCGCCATAAACAAAACGACGAGCGCCCGCATCGGGTGTCCTGCAAAAAACAAAAAGAGATAGAGCGGAATCATTAGCAAGCGGCCGATCGTTAACAGATTAGGCAGGTTCAGACAGATCCGCTCCTCTCCAAAAGAAAGCTCCCACAAGCGGGGAGCTATGAATCCGCAAATATTAAGTCGAACAGGTGCTGCCAAGTGCCCCATTTGAATACGTCGCCCGCAGGCTGGTCTCCAACGACCGCGTAGCCGATCAACAATCCCGCGATTAACGCCGTCAAGCATAACAACGGGATAAGCAGCGTGCGCAGCACCATGAAAATCCGGCGTTTCCAAGGCGGCGCAGGCTGCTTCTCCTTTTTCGGGCGGGATGGCGGATTTTTCGCTTCCCTTTTGACATCCGCTTTTGTTTCTTCACCGGGTGGTGTTCGCTTCATCAAGCAAAACTTCCTTTATCATCCGCTACGCCCGGATCGACACGGCCAAGCCCATCAACTGCTCGGCCGAAGCGAAGGCGCGGGAATTCAATTCGAAGGCTCGCTGGGCAATCATCAGCTCGGTCATCTCGTCGCCGAAATTGACGTTCGATTGCTCCAGCATGCCCTGCCGCAGACGGACCGCGTCCGACCCGTCGGCCGGATCGAAGGCATCCGGGCGGATAGCCCCGGCCGCTTCATCGACCGCGATCAGGTTGTCGCCGATGTTCTGCAGCAAGTGCGGCCGGACGACGCGGCCCACGCTGAGCCGGATCGGATCGCCATCCGCCGGGAGCCGCTCATGGGTTGCCTTGTGATAGAAGGTCAGAACGCCTTCCTCCGAGATATGCACCCGGGCGTTCGACGGGACGTAGATGCGGTTGCCGCCGCTGTCCAGCACGAATTCCCCGCGCGACGTCACCAGCTGCATCCGGTCGGGATCGCCCTCGACGGGCACCAGTTGAAAGGAGCCGTCCCTCGTCCAGGCCCGGCGCGGTTGGGCCCCGCCGTTGGCGTCCGTGTCTATCCATTCGACCTGAAACAAGCCGTTGCCTTCGATAGCGACATCCAGATCGCGATTCGTCGTAACGAGCGGCCCTTGAACCAGGCTGACGGACGTTTGTCCGACTTTCGCTCCCCATCCGACCGGCAAACCGAGCGGCGTCTTGCGTCCCGCCTTCTCGAATCCCGGCTCCTGAATGATCGTATTCGTCAAAATATCCTGGAAGCTGGCCTCGCGGCGCTTGAAGCCGGGCGTATTGAGATTGGCCAGATTATGCGCGACCGTGTCGAGCTTCTGTTGGGCCGCCTGCATGCTGACAGCCGAGACGATCATCGATGCATTCATGTCTCAAGCCTCCCCGTTACACTTTGCCGACTTCGTTGACGGCTTTCTCGAGACTCCGGTCGTAGGCTTGTACGACCTTCTGGTTCGCTTCGTACGCCCGGACAGCCGCCATCAGATCGACCATCGACTGCGCCGCGTCGACGTTGGACCGCTCCAGATAGCCCTGCTTGACCTCCACCGCGTCCTGAGCCGTTACCGGAACCGCGTCGGCTCCTTCCTCCAGACGGAATACGCCGTTGCCCTCGCGGATCAGCATGTATGGATTGTCGATCCTGACGACCAGCAGCCCGCCCAGCGCTTGTCCGTCCGCGCCAAGCAGCGGCGCGCCGGTAACGGCGCTGACGAACCGGCCGTCCGGTCCGACCGCAACCGCGCCCGGCGCCGTATCCGCGCCGAATACGATCGGCTCGTTGTTCAAGCCCAGCACTTCATACCCCTCGGAGGTCAACAGACGGCCCGCGTCGTCGACGATGAATTGGCCGTCACGGGTGTACCGGACTTGTCCTTCGCCGTTACGGACGGCGAAAAACGCCTGAGGCTGATACACGGTTTCGCCCGCGGCGTTGACGCCTTTTCCGGACGCGTCGAATTGAACGCCGGGCACTTGAATGTTGGAACGGATGGCAAAATCCGTCGGATTGCCGGTCGCGCGAAGATCCCCTTGCACATGCAAGTTCAGCGACTCCTCGGCGAACACGCCGGTATGAAGACGGCCGATCGGCTGACCTTGGGCTTGTCCTTCGCCGCCGTTGATGATCCCGATCAGCACCTCGGGAAACGAACGCGCAACGGCATGGGAAGCCTTGAAGCCCACCGTGTTCAGGTTGGCGATATTGTTCGTAACCAGTTGGTGCTTGCGCTCCGAGGTGATCATGCCGGCCGTGGCCGTGTACAATCCGCGAATCATAGCCTTCCCTCCGCTTAACCCAGCTTCTTGTTGGAAACTTTATCGAGATGATCCAGCATGATGCCCGTTCCTTTAACCACGCAATCCATCGGGTCGTCCGCAATCAGCACGGGCACCTTCAGCTCCTCCGCCAGCAGTTGGTCAAAACCGTGCAGCAGCGCTCCGCCGCCCGTCAGAATCGCTCCCCGGTCGATGATGTCGGCCGACAGCTCCGGCGGGGTGCGTTCGAGCACCATCTTGGCCGCGGCGACGATCGACGACACCGGTTCCCACAGCGCTTCGCGCACTTCGTCGGAGTGAATCGTCACCGTGAGCGGCAGGCCCGAGACCATATCCCGTCCCCGGATATCGATCTCTTCGTCCCGCCCCCGCTCCAGGACGGTGCCGATCTTGATTTTGATGTCCTCGGATGTGCGCTCTCCGATCAGCAATTTGTACTTGTTCTTGATATAACGCATAATCGCGGCGTCGAACTTGTCCCCCGCCACTTTAATAGAAGAGGCGGTCACGACGTCGCCCATCGACAGGACGGCCACATCCGTCGTTCCTCCGCCTATATCCACTACCATGTTGCCGCTGGGCTGGTAGATATCCATGCCGGCGCCGATCGCTGCGGCTTTCGGCTCCTCTTCCAGGAACACTTCCCGCGCGCCGCAGCGTTCAGCCGCCTCGCGGATCGCTTTTTGCTCGACCGAAGTGATATTAGCAGGTGCGCAGATCAGAATACGGGGCCGGCTGAACCATGATCGGGCTCCGACTTTGTTGATGAAGTGCTTGAGCATCATCTCCGTAATTTCGAAGTCGGCGATGACCCCGTCCTTCAACGGCCGGGTGGCGACAATGTTTCCGGGCGTGCGTCCAACCATGCGGCGCGCTTCTTCTCCGACGGCCAGCACCCGCTTCGTATCCTGCTCGATCGCCACCACGGACGGCTCGTTCAACACGATGCCGCGGCCTTTTACATGGATGAGCACATTCGCCGTACCCAAATCGATTCCGATGTCCTTGCTAAACATCCCGACTAATCCTCCCGATCCCCGAAGCCTCTACGTTCATAAATGAGCAGAAAGGTCCAAATTCTATTGTAGTATTCGATATGGAACGATAAAATCCTCCTTTTTCCGAAAAATTATTCCGGCAGGGACCGCCCGATTACGAGCGGATGCCGATCAGAGATTCGGGGGATGACTTGCCTTGACGGGTACGCTTGTATTTGATTTTGGTGGCCTCTCCGCCGCGGAGGTGACGGATCGACTTGTGGTACTCCAGAATCGTTTTGACCTGATTGGCCAGATCGGGGTTGATTTCCGGCAGCCGTTCCGTCAGATCTTTATGGACTGTGCTTTTGGACACACCAAATTCTTTGGCGATATGGCGTACCGTTTGCCGGGTTTCCACCAAGCTGCGGCCGATCTTGATCGTCCGTTCTTTGATGTAATCGTGCAAATCCCTCGCCTCCCTGCTCGAGATCAGATTGGTACATTATATGAACAGGGGGGCGTTATATGCGCTGTTTCCTGCGGGAACGTGCAAAAAGGGGAACAAGGAGCCGCGGCGCGCGCCCCTTCGTTCCCCTGCCGGCCTACCGTCCGGCTTACGGATTCAGATATTCCGCCGGATTAACCGACTCTTTGCTGTCGCCCTTGCGCACTTCAAAGTGCACGTGGTAACCGAGATCCTTCTCCAATTCGTTGCGGCCGGCTTTGGCGATCGTATCGCCTTGCTTGACGGTGACGCCCTTGGCGACCGTGATTTCGGACAACGATTGGTATACGGTGACGAGACCGTTCGGATGGGTAATCTCCACCAGTTTGCCGACGACCGGATCGGTTTCGGCCCGCGTGACCGTACCGCTCAGCGCGGCGAGCACGTCGAACGGCTGCCCGTCCTTGGATTGATAGTCGATGCCGGTATGGAGCGTGAACTCGGAGCCGTTCTGGATGACGGCCGCTTGTTTCGCGCCATTTTCGGCCTCGCTGTCGAAATACGGCCGGACGACTTCGACCGCGACGCCCTCGGCGGCGGGAATACGCATCGTCTCGGTGCCCGCCCCCGCGTTCGCCGGCAGAGAGTCATCCGTCTTGCCGTTGTCCTGCGTTACCGTTTTCGGGATATCTACCGAATCCTCGGAGGGGGCTCCGGAATTTTGGTAGACCCACAGTAACGTTAGGATGATTGCCGCTGCTGCCATGTACACAGCCGGAAACACCCATTTTTTCGCCAGCAGTCTCCGCCAAGCGCCTGGTGCGGCCGGTGCGTGCCCTTCGTGGGTCGAGGGGGCTGATTTGTTCTCATGAGTGGAAGATTGTTTTTGTTCACTCATTGGTTCATCACCTCATCAACCATTGTTGCCGAGGTGATAGGTTTTATACGTGGAGTGATAGAGATTTTTTCGATTTACCGCCGCAGTATGGCGTTCGTCAGTTCGGCGATCTTGACGCCGGAATAATAGTGCTGCAAGATTCCGCGGGCGCCGGTCCCTTGCAACGCCAAGCCTTGCGCGCCCCACTGGCTCATGCCGACCCCGTGCCCGTATCCGAACACGGTAAACGTCATCTCGCCGGACTCGATCTTCCAAGTGAATTGAGCCGACGGAAGGCCCAGCTTCTCTCTCACTTCCCGTCCCGTAAAAATATGCCCGCCGATCCGCAATTTTTTCACCTGTCCGCCCTCTGTCCGCTCGACAAGCTGCGGCGATCCCGAGCCGGAGGCCGGCACATCCTGCGGCAAGCCGAGCTTCCGGGCGACTTCGCTTGTCTTCAGGGTGACGACCGTGCTCGCCCTGGGCGACAGATCCTTCTCCCAGGGACTTTCGACGCTGCGCAAATACGGGAGCTTCTGTTCCCAGTAATTTTCCGAATTCTCCGTGCGGCCTCCGCTTGTCGAGAAGAAAGCCGGAAAAATGGGAGCATCCTCGTAGGTCAAAATAAGGCCGGCCGTCGATTCGACCGCTTGCTTCAACTTGTCCATACGTTCGGGCGTCCCCCATTTGGCGGCAATCGCGGATTCCGTCGCATAGGCTTGATCGCTGACCGTATCGGAGACGAGCGCCCCGCCCGGCGCCTGCGACGGCTTGGCGCCCGTAACCGCAGCCTCTGCCGTGTCGACCATCCGCTTGACGGCGTAGGTGCGGGCCGCGATCGCTTGCGCCTGCAGCGCCGCCAGCTCGAATTCCGGGGGCATCTCGGCGGCCACCACTCCGCGCACATACCGCTCTAGCGGGATGCGCTCCACCTTCCCGGTTTTCGATATCCATACCGTCACGGTCGGGTTCGGTGCGTTCACAGCGGGAACAAGCTCTTCCGCCGGTTTGCCGTCCGAATCGGAGGCTCCCGGTTCGCCTGCCGGCGAATTTGCGGCCGGGCCGCTATCCGCCCCGTCCGCGAAACCGCTGGACGCAGGTTGGCCGACGGCGTCCTCGGGCCCGTGGCGGGCAGCCAGTCCCGTCAGCAGCACGGCCGCGAAGGCCAATCCGCCCAACAGCGCGAACACGCCTGCCGACGGCCGATCGGCTAACCGCCGCCCGGACCTTTTCCAGAACGGCCCCGGCCGATATGTTCTCCGAGCTTTCGCCAGACGGCCGGAAAACGAGCGGGCGGCGGCGGTTCCGGTTCGGGATAGCTGCAATCCGATGCTTCGAAGCGCGTTCAACCATCTAAGGCGATAGAAGTTCATGCGATAATCCTCCGTGTGCTCTTGTGCGATGGGAAGCGGAATGGGTTGTACACTCCTAGTCTATGAAGCTTGCACACTTCATAGAACCCCGGTTTCGCAAGAGTGCCGGAAGCGAATTCGTCTGCCGGAATGGATAGGAGTTGGCCCGTCACCGTTATGCCGGAACGAACGTTGCCTGTCGCCCGACTGAGCCGAGGGGATAACGCCGAAATGGAAAAACGGCGGGAATACCGCCCGTCCTTCCCTTCCGGAATACAAGTCGCCGACGCCCGCAATCTTCCACGATAAAAAACAAACCGCTCCCGATATGAACGGCTCCCCTTGCAGCAGCGGGTTTTTATGGTTTCACCGGTCTGCTTGACGGGAGGCGGTTCACGACAGGAACGGCCTTTCATCGATATATCGCAAACTTTTTAATTATAAAGTGGCGAGAGACGGCTTCGCCGAAAACCGCGTGCGCTCTACCGCCGCTTGTTCGACTTCGGCTTCAATCGCCACCCGGGCGATATCCGCGCCCAATTGGCGCAGCTTTTGCTCGAATGCGACGTAACCGCGGTCGATGTGATGCGTACCGGTAATCTCGGATTGGCCTTCCGCCGCCAAAGCCGCCAGCACGAGCGCGGCGCCGGCCCGCAGATCGGTCGCGCAAACTTTTGCGGCTTCGAGCCGGCTTTGCCCGGTCACGATCGCGGTCCGACCGTCGACTTTGATGCTGGCCTTCATGCGCTGAAGAGCTTCCACATGCATGAACCGATTCTCGAAGACCGTCTCGGTGACGACCGACGTGCCGGACGATACCGTCAACAACGCCATCATCTGCGCCTGCATATCCGTCGGAAAACCGGGATAGGGCAGCGTCTTGACATCGACCGCCCGCAGCGGGGCGGACGCGATTACTTCCAGGCCCGACTCATGCTCCAGAATCTCGACGCCCATCTCCTGCAGCTTGGAAATCACCGGCCGCAGATGATCGCCGATCGCATTCTCCACAAACACATGTCCGCTGGTAATGGCGGCAGCGATCATGTATGTACCCGCCTCGATCCGGTCTGGAATTACGGTATGAGTGCAGCCGTGCAACGCATCGACGCCGTCGATCCGGATGATTCCCGTACCCGCTCCGCGTATCTGCGCGCCCATCGCATTCAGGAAGTTGGCGAGGTCCACAATCTCCGGCTCTTGGGCGGCATTTTCGATTACCGTCGTTCCCCGTGCCGTCGCCGCAGCCATCATAATATTTTCCGTGGCGCCCACGCTCGGAACGTCCAGATAAATCTTCGCTCCTTGCAGCCGGCCGTCCACCTGTGCCTCGATCATGCCATGTTCAAGCCTGATGCTTGCGCCCATCGCCTCAAAGCCCTTGAGATGCTGGTCGATCGGCCGCGTGCCGATGGCGCATCCTCCCGGCAGCGGGATTCTCGCTACCCCCGTACGGGCAAGCAGCGGTCCCATCACCAGAAAGGAAGCGCGCATTTTACGGACCAGCTCGAACGGAGCTTCCGATGTCGTCAGCCGATCCGCCTTAATCCGAAGCGCATCGGCATCCAATTCGACGCCCGCACCAAGCGCGCTCACGACGCCGCAAATCGTCCGGACATCGTCCAGATGAGGGACGTCGAGAATGCGGCACTCGCCGGATTCCGCCAACAATGCAGCCGCTATGATCGGCAATACGGCGTTTTTGGCGCCACCCACCCGAACCGTTCCGGTCAGCCTGCGGCCGCCCCGGACGATAATTTTATGCATCAAGAATCCCCTCGCGTTCTTCGCTGCTGATCATTTCTACCGAGATCGGCTACCGCCATCCCAACCAGGGCGCGTTGCCGGATGAAACGTTTGATATCGCTGGTTATAAAATCACAATACTTAATTGTAACAGTTCAAACCTGCTGGAACAATCGGAAGCATTTGCCTTGGATGCGATTGGGCATCCAGACACACCGACTTTATACCCTTCGCAGCGCCTGGCGATTTTATGACCGAACCGCGCAGATTCCTTTTCCCATTGTTCGCTTTCGGCGGTCCCCTTATTCCGGCGTACGGACTTAGAACAAGCTCCGGAGGACGGTCGTCAGCGCCATGTAATCGATCAGAAACCGGGCGGCATTATAACCGATCACGATCGAAAGCAAAATGAGCAGCAGCTTGCTGAGCGGGTGATTCGGCCGTTTCAGGAACACATCCCAACGGACCTGCTGCAGAGCGAACCAGGCCGCTACGATCCCCGCCAAAATAAAGATAATTTGAACCAGACCGGCAACGGACGCTTGCCGTTCCATCAAATCCAATGCCGTATCGACGCTCATCGTCAGCCCCTCCCCGTATACGATTCGGATCAGGAGGGGACGGTCCGTAACCGTCACCCTCGCTTAAACATGCCGGTAAGCATGACGGCCCATTCGGCGCGGGTGGCATTGTCGTTGGGGCGGAACGTGCCGTTGTCATAGCCGTCGATCCAGCCCCCGGCATACATCTGCCGCAGCATCGGCTGCGCCCAGTGTCCGACGGGCACATCCTTGAACGGCGAGGAAGCCGGCCCGATGTTCTTGACCGGAATCCGCAAGACGCGGCCGACCAAGACGGCCATCTCCGCACGGGTAACGGGCCGTTCCGGGGCGAACGTGCCGTCCGCATACCCTTGCAGCCAGCCCCGTGCCGCAAGCGCCTGGATGGCGCCGTACGCCCAATGTTCCGCAGGCACATCGGCAAACGCGACAGCGTCCCCGCCCGCCGACAGCTTTAATGCGCGCCCCAGCGACGCAGCGATTTCGGCCCGCGTGATGTAGCGGTCCGGCTTAAACGCATAACCGTCGTAACCGGTCATCCAACCGCTCCGAACCGACGAAACCATTTGCTTCTCCGCCCAGTGGCCGTCTATGTCGAGGAAGCCTTCGACGAGCTTCGTTTGATTCACCGTCAGATTGTAAGAGCGGAACAGATTTTTGCGGTCGGACGTGATGCGCAGATAATAGGTCCCGGGCTGGTTGACGCGCGCCGTCCACTGGATGCCTGTTCCCCCGCCCGCACCCGACGTCTGATCCCGTTCGTTCACGTTGGAATCGAAAAGAGCCAGCTTATACGTCTGATCGTTCCCGCCGCCTGTCACGGCGATGTCGAGCAGACTGTCGTGTTCGACATGGAAGGCGAACCAGTCTTCGTCCTCCGTCTCGTCGATAATGCCCTCATAAGCAGCGCCGAAGCTGATCGCGGTCGCCTGATACGATTTGTCGTTCGGCTCATGCGGATCGTTGGCCGCCGGCACGTAATCGACCTGAAGCTTGTAAGTTCCGACGGGCGCAAACGGGTCGTAATTTCTGACGCCGATGTAATAAGCGACGCCGGGGCTGACTTCAATGGCCGGCAAAACTTCCGGCTTGCCCAGGCCCCCTTCGTCAATATCCTTGGGCGTCTTGTTCGGCTGGATGAGCGTAAGGATCGGGTCCATCCGTTTGGAGGAAGGAGCGATCTGAACCCGCAGCGACCCCCTCTTGCTCGGCTGGAACAAAAACCAATCCTGATCGTCGGCCGTATGAAAGGTTCCGGTCAGAACCTGGGACCTTTCGGGCAGCGTATAAGCCGTATACGGCCGATTGTTGCTCTCGAATTCGTCAGGCGCCATCCGGAGCTCCGAGGAGATCCGATACAGCAGATGCCGATTGCCCCCCGTCACACGAAGATAGGATCTCCCCTTCGGAACGGACAGCGTCAGCACAGGTTGAACGCTGGATAGATGGTACGGCCCTTCCTGGGAATCGTTCGGCCCCAAGAAACCGGTCACGGCCAGCTTTTCTTCGCCGCTGATGGCGTGCAGCTTGATGTCCAGCATCCCCGACTCCGGCGCTTCGAACCAGAACCAGTCCTCGTCCCCGGGCATCCACTCCCCGGAGACAAACGAATGAACGGGGAACGGAGAGGCCGACAGTCGGTTGTTGTTCGGTTCGGCGGGATCGCGGAGTACCGGTTCGGTCAACGCGCGGTCAATCCGGACAATGCCGTATCCGGTACGCTCATCCCACCCGGGATCGGCGATATCTTGAGCGGTTTGCTTGAGCAGGGAACGTACTTCATAAGCTTTAAGCCCCGGCTGCCGTCCCCGTACGAGAGCGGCCGCAGCCGCGACCTGAGGAGCCGCCATCGAGGTGCCGTCCTTGTATTCGTAACGCCCGCCCGGCTTGGTCGTATACACGTTCCACGGGGCGACCAGATCGACTTCCGGCCCATAATTCGAACGAGGCTCCACGGAACCGTCCAGCTTGATTCCGCCGACAGCCAGCACCGTCGGATAGGCCGCCGGGTAATTGACATAGGGGCCTTCCTCGTTCCCTGTAGCCGCAACAAGCACGCAATCTCTCGATTCCGCGTATTCGACGGCTTCGCGGATAAACGGATCGTCCTTCATCAGCCCCACCGACAGCACGATGACTTTGGCCCCTTGTTCGACGGCGTAACGGATGCCTTCGCCCAATTGCGCTTCCTTGCCGTTGCCGGTCCGGTCCAATGCTTTGACGGGCAGCAGCCGGACATGGTTCGCCAGTCCCGCAATTCCCTTGTTATTGCGCACCGCCGCTATAATTCCGGCGACATTCGTGCCATGGCCGTTGTCGTCCTTGGCCGGCTTGCCCGGCTGGACGAGGTTGATGCCTTCGTCGACCGCATCCTTCAGCTCGGGGTGGTCGTAGTCGATTCCCGTGTCCACGATCGCCACCTTCACCGGCGTCAGATCGACGTTTAATTCCCAGGCGGCCTCCGCGCCGATCAGCCCTAGGTATTCCTGAAACGACACGTAAGGGTCGGAAGGCTTCGCGTGGCTGCGCACGATCTGATTCGGCGTCAAATACGCGACAGCCGTATCGGATTGCCAGCGGCGCTGCCACTCGTCGGCCGGAATTCCTCGCTTCGGGCGAATCACAGCCGCATTGGGCGTAGCCTCCAACCGTTGTACGACGTCCGTCTCCAACGCCATCGCGTCCGGCATGCCGGCCGGGGACGCCCACTTCACAATCCACGTCCCGTCAAAAGCGGGAGATTGCCGGTCGCCGGAGAAGGATGCGCCGTAACCGCCGGTCGCCCGGACGATGGACGCGGCCGGCTGCAACGTCAAAACCGCTATAAGCGTCAGTATGAGCGGCAGCCGGGGAAACCTTCGGTTCCGACGGCTGATGTTGGGATGGATACCATTTGGATAAGAATAACCGTTCGGGTAATGGTTCATATCAGCGATTCCTTTGCCCAGCGGATTCTTCTATTATACAGGGAATCCCCTTATATATATAGACGACGAGCCTTGGCAAAAGTTAAACGGAGAAGCGGCGCATCGCCCCTTCAAACAGGAGGATGCGCCGCTCCCGAACAAGCCGTTAGCCGATCAAAAAATCCGATTGCAACTGGAACAAATCGGTCATGTACCCAATCACGATATGCGGGGCGAAGCCGAGCGCGAGCGTGAGGACCGTACAAATCCAGATCGCAACGGCAAGAGGCCCGGTCAGAGACAGAGGCGTGCTGCCCGACGAACGCATGTACATCTGACGGATAAAACCGAAGTAGTAATAGAACGAGACGACGCTGGTGACGATCATCACCGCTCCGAGCCAATACAGCTCCGTCTGCATGGCGCCAAGCAGGATAAACAGCTTGCCGAAGAAACCTCCCGTTACCGGCAGACCGGCCAGCGACACAAGCAGAATCGTCATCGCCGCGGCCGTCCAAGGAGCCCGGTGATACAAACCTGCGAAAGCCGACAGCTCCTCGTTCTCCCCCCGGTTGCTCACGGCCATCAGCACGGCGAGCGCTCCGATATTCATAACCGCGTAGGCGATGCCGTAGTACAGCAGTTCGCTGAAGTTATTGTAATGCGTAAGCGAAAAATTCGCCGCCAGAGGCACAAACAGATAACCGGCATTTGCGATCCCGGAGAAGGCAAGCAGCCTCTTGACTTTATATTGCTTCAGCGCCAGCGCGTTGCCCAGAATCATCGCCGCGGCCGCCAATACGGCCAGAGCGAGCAGCACATCCTTGTAAAGGTGCGAATTCAACGCGTACACGTTGTAAATCACGCGGAACAGAATCGCGAAGGCGGCCAGCTTGGATACGACCGCCAGAAAAGCGGTGATCGGCGTCGGAGCGCCCTCGTAAACGTCCGGCGCCCAGGCATGGAACGGAGCCGCCGCCACTTTCAAGGCGAAACCGGCCAATACGAGAAAGAACGACAAGTAGATCATCGCGTCGTATTGCTCGTAGTTCTGAATCAGCGCGTTCCGGATCGCGCCCAGATTCGTCGATCCCGACATGCCGTACAGGAACGAAAATCCGTACAGCAGAATCGCGCTGGCGATCGCTCCCGTCACCACGTATTTGAACGCCGCCTCGTTATTGGTCCCGCTTCCTTTGCGCATGCCGACCAGCACGTACGAGGAGATGCCCAGCAGCTCCAGCCCGACAAACAGCGTGATCAGATCGCCGGAAGAAGCGACGACCATCGCTCCCACAAGCGCCGGCAGGAACAGGTAAAAATATTCGCCCTTGTGCGGAATCTCGTCATCGCGTATGGAACCGATGCTCATAAGAACGACCAAGGCGCCGCCGCCGAGGAACACCAGCTTAAACAAGTTGGCGTAATCCTCGATCCGGTAGCTGTCGTTCAGCAGCCGCACGGGCTCGTCTCCCAGCTTCATCGCGACGGCGGCAGCCGAACCGGCGATCGCCGCGAGCGTCAGCCACGCGAGCGCCGAACGGCCGAATCGGCGGGGAAGCGCCAAATCGAGCAGCGTAAGGAAAACTGCCGCGCCAACCAGAATCAGCTCAGGCAGCAGATGGATGAGATCTCCGGCTTGCAACGCGTTCATGATTAGGATCCTCCCATCTTAGCCGCGGCCTGCAGCTGTTGCAGGAATCCGTCGACCGTATGCTCAAGCGGGTAGCTCAGCACTGTCGGGTAAATCCCGATCAGCAGAATAAAAGCGGCCAAGACGATCATCGGCAAAGCTTCCAAAAATCTCGCGTCCCGCAGTTCACCGTCCGCGGCGGCGGGAGCGGCCGCCCGACCGAACGTCATCCCCATAATGCCCCGCAGCACGTAAACCGCCGTATAGATCAGGCCGAGCGCGCCAACCGCCGCTACCCACGGGTAAGCGCCAAACAAGCCGAGAAACGCCATAAATTCGCTGACGAAGCCGGACAAGCCCGGCAATCCGAGCGAAGCCATGCCGGCCATCAACAGCATGCCGCTCATGAAGGGCATCGACGAGGCAAGACCGCCGAGCTGCGGAATCTCCGTCGTTTTGGTCCGTTCGTACAGACTGCCCACAATCAAAAACAACAGGGCCGAGATCAATCCGTGCGAGACCAGTTGGAAAACAGCCCCTTTGATGCCCGTCGCATTCAACGCCGCAAGGCCGAGCAAGACGACGCCCATATGGCTGACGCTGGAATACGCCAGCATGAGCCGGAACTCCGTCTGGCGCATCGCCAGCAGGGCGCCGTAGAGAATATTGACTACGCCGATAATCGCCAGCGCCAACGCGGCGTCTTTCGCCTGCTCGGGGAACAGCAGAACGCCGAATCGAAGCAGGCCGTACGCCCCCATTTTCAGCAAAATGCCCGAGTGGATCATGACGACGGACGGATGCGCTTCGGCATGCACTTTCAGCATCCACGTATGGAACGGGAAAATCGGAAGCTTGATGCCGAAGGCGATCAGCAAGAGGATGAACAGCGTCCACTTCATCTCCCCGCTCCAATAGAACGGACTGCCTTCGAACGCCTGGTTGACGTACGATTGCGTATTTTGGAACACGTTCGCCAGAATGACGTCGAGATCTCCGCTGTAGAACAGCGTGGTGTTCCCGTCTGCCTGCGAGAACGTAAAGCCCGCCGTCGATACGATGATAAAGAAAGCGATCAGCATGATGGCCGAACCGATGCCGTTGTACAACAGGAATTTGTTCGCCGCCCGCTCCCGGTCGCGCAGTCCCCAGATGCCGATCAGGAAAAACATCGGAATCAGCGTCAGCTCGAAGAACAGGAAGAACAGAAACAGATCTCTTGCGAAAAATACGCCCAGCATGCCCGTCTCAAGCAGCAGGAACAGCAGGAAAAACGTCTTCCAGCGCTTTTTGATATGCCATGCGGCCAGAGCGGCCATCGCGGACACGAGCGTCGTCAGGAACGCAAGCGGCAGCGCCAATCCGTCGGCGGAGAGCTTGTAGACGAAGTCCAAATAATAGTCCGAGACGCCGGTCAAGTCGCCTTCGATCGCAAGCGGAATGCGGATCCACGTATGCTGTTCCGTATATTGGACGACCTCTCGCGTGTGCAAATTGTAATCGACATACATCCATCCGGCCAGCAGCAGCGGCAGCAGCGTCGCCGCCAGGCCGATCGTCTTGACCGCCCTTCCTTGGGAACCCGGCACGAACAGGAGGACCAGGAACCCGAGCAGGGGCGAGAAGGTCAACATAGAGAGTATAGGCCAATCAGCCAACATCGAGCAGCCTCCTTCCCGCCAGGGCAAGCATGAAGATGAGCAAGCCGATCAGCGTCACCAAGCCGTACGTCTGCACTTGGCCGTTCTGCACCCGGTGTCCAAGCCGTCCGATGCCGTAAAAGGCCGATGCGCTGAGGCGGACAAGCCCGTCGACGACATAGTGGTCGAACAGGCGGAGCAGGTCTGCGAGCGCCTTGATCGGCTTCACGATCACCGCTCCGTACAGTTCGTCCACGTAATACTTGCGGTACAGCAATTGATGCAGCCACGGGGCGCGGCTGGAGACGAGATCGCGCGACACGAAGCCCTTGCCGTAGATCGCCCAGCCCAGCAACAATCCGGCCAAGGCGACACCCGTGGAGAGAATCATCACCAGCGCGCCGCTGTCGTGATGTGCCGCGGGACGGCCGAGCCATTCGCCCAGTTGTCCGCTCCCCGGCAGCTCGACGAATCCCGCCGCAACGGACAACACCGCCAGCACCGCCATCGGGAGCGTCATCACCCAGGGGGATTCCTCCGTGTGGGCATGGTTATCCGCATGGGATTTGCCCGCGAATACGAGCAAGAACAATCGGGCCATATAGAAGGCGGTCAGGAACGCGCCGATCAAGCCGATCGCGAATAAGGCCGGATGATCGTGGAACGCGGCGGACAAAATCGCGTCCTTGGACCAGAAGCCGGCGAACGGCGGAATGCCGGATAACGCGAGAGCTCCGATTCCGAACGTCCAGGCGGTAATTTTCATCTTCCTGCCGAGACCGCCCATCTCGTTGATATTTTGCGTATGTACGGCATGAATCACGCTGCCTGCCCCCAGGAACAGCAGCGCTTTAAAAAACGCATGCGTGAACAGGTGGAACACGCCGGCCGTATAAGCGCCAACCCCCAGCGCCATCATCATGTAGCCGAGCTGGCTGACCGTCGAGTACGCCAGCACGCGCTTGATGTCGTTCTGCGCCACACCGATCGTCGCCGCGAACAGCGCCGTCATTCCGCCGACCCACGCGACCGTCAGCATCGCGTCGGGCGATGCCGTAAAGATGTCGAACGTACGCGCGACCAGGTAGACGCCGGCCGCGACCATCGTCGCCGCATGGATCAACGCGCTGATCGGGGTCGGGCCTTCCATCGCGTCCGGAAGCCAGGTATGCAGGGGCAACTGACCCGATTTGCCGACCGCTCCGACGAAGATCAACAGCGCGACCAGCGTGACCAGCCCTTCGCCGAACGGCGCCTGGCCGTTGGCGAATGCGTTATGGATCGACGTGAAGTCAAGGGCGTGGTTGGGCATATGCCAGAACAGCAGCAGGATAGCCAAAAACAATCCGACGTCACCGATCCGCGTCATAATAAACGCTTTGCGGGCCGCCGCCTTGGCCTCGGGCTTGTAATACCAGAAGCCGATCAGCAGGAACGACCCGAGGCCGACCAACTCCCAGAAGATGTACAACTGAAGCAAATTTTCCGCGATGACCAGTCCCAGCATGGCCGACGTGAACAGCGCCACGTAGGAGTAAAACACGCCGATTCGGTCGTCGCCCTGCATATACCCCGCCGAGTATAGATTGACCAGCAGACTGACCAGCGTGACGATCACGAGCATCAGCGCATTTAAGCCGTTGATCTCGAAGCCCATCGTTAACGTGTAGCCTTCGAGCTTCAGCCAATCCCACTCCGCATACGTATAGGCCGCCGTTCCGCCGAACTGTTCGAACAGCACCAGCACGGCCAGTACAAACGAAGGGATCATCGCGGCGACGCCGATGACCGGAGCCGATCGAGGCATCGTGCGGCCGGCGGCTGTCAGCACCAGAAAAGCGGCGAACGGGAACAGCGGAATGAGCCATGCCAATTGCGAATAATTCATTGCCTACGCCCCTTCTCTACTTGTTCAACGAGTCCATCTCGGTGACATCGACCGTGCCGCGATTGCGGAACAGCGCAATCAGAATGGCGATGCCGACGGCCACCTCGGACGCGGCTACCGTCATGTTGAAGAGGGAGAATATCTGCCCTTGGAGGGATGGCTGATGGCCCAGCTTCGCAAACGCGACGAGATTGAGATTAACCGCATTCAGCATCAGCTCGATCGACAGCAGCACGATCACGGCGTTGCGCTTGGTCAACGCGCCGTATAGACCGACGCAGAACAGAATCGCTCCCAAGGTCAGGTATGGCGTTGCCAGATCGTTCATCGTTCTAGTCCCCCTCCCGCTTCGCCAGTACGATCGCGCCGATGAACGCTGCCGTAAGCAGCAGAGACACCAGCTCGAACGGAATCACCTGTTCGGTGAAGAGCAGCTTTCCGATTTCCTTCGTATTGTCCTCGACCGGCTCAAACGGCTGCGAGTTGAAATCGGTGCGCTGGATCACCCAGAACAGGATGCCGAACAATCCGGCCGCGCCGACAAAAGCGAGTACGGACTGCAGCCGGTTGCGGGGTCCCTGATCGCCGTCCTGATGCCTCGTCATCATGATGCCGAAGATCATCAGAATCGAGATCGCCCCCGTATAAATCAGAATTTGAACGAAAGCCAGGAATTCCGCTTGCAGCAGCACGTACAAACCCGCCAAACTCAGGAACGTGAACGCGGCGGCCACCGCCATATGGACGACGCGGTCGAAGCTGATCATAAAGATCGCGCCGCCGATCGCGAGCAGCGCGAAGGCGAAGAACACAAGGCTCGGACCGTCCGTGAGCGTGTTCGCGATGTTGTCGATCATGCCTTCGCGCCTCCCTTGGTCAACTGCGAATTGTTCTCCTGACGGATGTTTTGATTGTTTTCGTGGAGCCACTTCATGTCTTTGAACAATTCGTCCCGGCTGTACGCCGCCAGCTCGAAGTTGTTGGTCATCACGATCGCTTCCGTCGGGCACACCTCCGTGCACAGGTCGCACAGGATGCAGATTTCAAAATTGATATCGTACGTGTCGATGACTTTGCCCTTTTTGTCCGGGTCCGGATTCGGCTTGCCGGTCAACGTAATGCATTCCGTCGGGCAGATGCGCGCGCAAGCGTTGCAGACGATGCATTTCTCCGGGTCGAAGTGCTGAATGCCGCGGAACCGGTCCGGCATGACCAATGGTTCGTCGGGGTATTTGTAGGTGACCTTCTTTTTCGTCATGCCCTTGAAGGTGAACCCGAGACCTTTCATAATTCCTTTCAACGCGGATCCCTCCTTCTCGTCAAGAAAATGCATCCTTCAATTCGATTACGATCGCGGTGATGAATATATTCGCCAGCGCGAGCGGAAGCAGCACCTTCCAGCCAAGCCCCATCAGTTGATCGATCCGGACGCGGGGCAGCGTGCCCCGAATCCAGATCAGGAAGAAGACGACAAACGAAAATTTAAGGGCGAACCACAAGATGCCGGGGATGATGTCCAACACCGGAAGCGGAGCGTCCCATCCGCCCAGGAACAAAACGGAAGTCAACGCCGCTATCGCAAACACGTACACGTATTCCGCCAGCATGAAAAAGGCGAACCGGAAGCCGCTATACTCGACGTGGTAGCCCGCGACCAGCTCCGATTCCGCCTCGGGCAGGTCGAACGGCGTCCGGTTCAGCTCGGATACGGCGGCCACGATAAACACCGCGAACCCGATGATCTGAGGAATAAAATTCCAATTCCAGAAGCCGCCGAGCTGACCCTCCACGATATTCCGCAGGTTCAAGCTGCCGCTCAGCAGCACGACGCCGACGACGGACATGACAAGCGGAATCTCGTAGCTGATCATCTGGGCTGCGGAACGCATGCCTCCGAGCAAGGCGTATTTGTTGTTGGACGCCCATCCGCCCAGCACGATCGCGATCGTCGTGATGCTGGACAGCGCCGCGTAATAAAGCAGTCCGACGTTCAGATTGGCGAGCTGCAGGTTTTCGGAGAACGGCAGCACGGCCAAGCAGGCGAAGGAAGGAACAAACGCAAGCGCAGGCGCGAGAATGAACAACCCGCGGTCCGCCTTGTGCGGAATCGTATCTTCCTTGATCAGCAGCTTGAACACGTCCGCCACCGTCTGCAGCAATCCCAGCGGTCCGGTCCGGTTCGGTCCGATCCGCAGTTGCATCCATCCGAGCACTTTGCGCTCGAAATAAATCGCGTACGTGACGAAGCCGAGCACGATCAGCAGCACCGCCACTCCGACTCCGAGCAATAGGGCGAAGCGCGCCGGCGTCAGCGCCTGGTCCAAAAACTGATCCATTAGCAATCGACCTCCCCGACGACGATGTCGATCGCACCCAAGATCGTGATCAGATTGGTCATCGACTGGCCGACCAGCAGCTTGGGCAAAATCTGCAGGTTCACGAACGAAGGGCGGCGGAATTTCAAGCGGAACGGCTTATCCTTTCCTTTGGATACGATATAGCAGCCGATCTCACCGCGGGGCGACTCGATCCGGCCATAGGCCTCCCCCTCCGGCACGCGGAGAATGCGCGGGACTTTGCCCATCGTCTCCCCTCCCGACGGGAACTGCTCGACGGCTTGTTCGAGGATGCGCAGCGACTGCCGGATTTCCTCCAGCCGAACCAGATACCGGTCGTAGCAATCGCCGTTCCGGCCCACGGGCACGTCGAATTCGAATCGTTCGTACAAGCTGTACGGTTCGTCCTTGCGAACGTCCCATTTGACGCCGGTACAGCGCAGATTCGCTCCGCTTAACCCGTAATCGATGGCGGTCTGGGCATCGTAGGCGCCGACGCCCTTGATCCTCGCCAGGAAGATCTCGTTGCCGCTGACCAGCGTGTTGTATTCCTCCAGCTTCTCTCTCATGTAGGGAACGAAATCGCGCACCTTGTCGATCCATCCCGGAGGCGCATCCCATTTGACGCCGCCGACCCGCATGTAATTGTACGTGAGGCGCGCGCCGCACAGCTCGTTAAACAGATCGATAATGATCTCCCGGTCCCGGAACGCGTATAGGAACGGGCTCATGGCGCCGAGATCGAGCAGATAGGTGCCCCACCAGACGAGATGGCTGGCGATCCGCTGCAGCTCCATCACGATCACGCGCAAAAAATCCGCGCGTTCCGGAACTTGAATCCCCATCATTTTCTCAACGGTATGAACAAGCACATAGTTGTTGGTCATCGCCGACACGTAATCCATCCGGTCGGTATAAGGTATGATCTGCGTATAGTTAAGGTTTTCCGCAAGCTTCTCGGTCCCTCTGTGGAGATAGCCCATGACGGGAGTCGCTTCGGTGATGATTTCGCCGTCCAGCTTGACCACAATGCGAAATACGCCGTGCGTGCTGGGATGCTGAGGACCGACGTTCAGCAGCAGTTCTTCGGTTCGGATCGCCAAGCCTTACACCTCCGGGTCGATCGGTTCGTAGTCTTTGCGCAGCGGATGGCCGACCCAATTGTCCGGCATCATGATGCGGCGCAGATCGGGATGCCCCGGGAAGTCGATGCCGAGCAGGTCGTACGCCTCCCGCTCGTTCCAATCGGCTGTCGCCCATAACGGCGTGACCGAAGGCACGGAGGCTTGGTCCCGATCGGTGCGAACCTTGACGGCTACCAGTTCCTTGGTTTCGAGCGACAGCAGGTGGTACACCACTTCCATATGCGTCTCGTAATCGACGCCGGACAAGTTCCGCAAATAGTTAAAACCCTCCCGCTCCTTCAGAAGCCGCGCGGTATCCAGCCAATGGTCCTTATGGATGACGAGGGTAATCAGATCGTTATCCTTGTCGTTGATAAAAGCATCTTCGACCGCTTCCGCCGACACCGCCTCGCGGATAAGCGCCACGAGCCCTTCCAGCTTCGGCTGATTGGGCGACGGCGGCTTTTCCGCCGGCGGGGTCTCCGTTCCGGCGGCGGCATGGCCGGCGGCGCCTGACGCGGCCCGTGCCGCGCGCGCTTCCGCCGCACGGGCGATCTTGGCCGCCCGTTCCTCGTCGGCGCTCTGCTCCGGGCCGCCCGTCCCCCCGGCAGCCCCGGCGGCGGCTGTACGCGCTGCGCGCGCTTCCGCCGCGCGGGCGATCTTAGCCGCTCGCTCCTCGTCGCTCATCGCGGCGCGCGGGGCCTGTTTATCACCCGGGGCCGTATCCTCCGCCGAAGCCGGCGGCTTCTCCGGCTCCGGACTCGATCCGGCCTCCGCCTGCTTATCCGTTGCCACTGGGGGCTCCGCCTCGGCCTGCGCTGTCTTCTCCGCAGATTCCTCCGGCGCCGCCGGTTGCTCCAACGATTCGTCCTTGCGCTCGTCCGTCACGTAACCGTCACCTGCTTCCCGTACTTCGCTTCCTCGCGGATCTTGATCTGCAGCTTGTTGATTCCGTAGATGAGCGCCGCCGGGTTAGGCGGACAGCCCGGGATATACACGTCCACGGGCACGATCTGATCCACGCCCTTGACAACCGAGTACGACCGGATATAGGGGCCTCCGGCCGTCGCGCAGGACCCCATGGCGATCACCCATTTCGGCTCCGGCATCTGATCGTACAGCCGGCGCAGCAGCGGGGCCATCTTTTTCGTGACGGTGCCCGCTACGATCATACAGTCCGACTGACGCGGAGACGTCCGGAAAATCACGCCGAAGCGGTCCAGATCGTAATGGGACGCACCCGTGCCCATCATCTCGATGCCGCAGCAGGCAAGTCCAAAAGTAAGGGGCCACAGCGAATTGCTGCGCGCCCATCCCTTCAATTGCTCCAACGTCGTAAAGAATATGTTCCGTTCAAGCTCCTTGCGCTCTTCCGGCCGGATCGACTCTAGATTGAAGTCCATGTGAGCACCTTCTTTTTCCAGGCGTATATAAGACCAACGACCAAGAGGCTGACGAAAATCAGCATCTCCACCAGCGCGAACAGCCCCAGCTTGCCGTAAGCGACGGCCCACGGATAGAGAAAAACGGTCTCCAAGTCGAAGATAATGAACATCAGGGCGAACAGATAATACCGGATATTGAAGCGCACCTGGCTGTCTCCGACGGGTTCGTTACCGCTTTCATAAGTGGTGTACTTTTCGTCAACCGGCCGCGCCGGACGCAACCATCTCCCGATCGTCAACGCGGCCACAGGCAAGAAAACGCCCAGCGCGACAAAGATGGCGACCAGCACGTATTGGTTGTTGTACAAATCCAAGTTCGAGCGCCTCCCTTGTGTTGTGCGGTTTATAAATTTTGCTTATGCTTCGATCAAAAAATAATTGATAACCTTCCACATTTTATGATATCAAATGGCATCCGAGAAGTCTATGACGCATTCTTCGCCATAAATCCGGTTGGGCGGCACCTGAATCAGGCTGTAACTCGAAGTTAATTTAAAATTATTTCCATATACACCTTCCATAATTTGTTTGTTCCGGCGACCTGTCGTGGATGCGCCCCATGCAGAAAAGGACGACAGCCAGGCGGCCGCCGTCCCCGTTCCATTTATACCTTTATGTCTACCGTTCCGCCAAGATGAGGCAACACGCTTTGCTCCATCATGCGCACCAAACTGGCGCCTTGCGCCGCGGCATGATCCTGCGCCATGTCCAATACGCGCAGCCCGACGGCTGCGGACATATCGCTCCGCGAGAATTGGCTGTGGGCGCTGATAAGGCTGATCTCCATAATCTCGGCTCCTCCCGGTTGGCTTGACTTCAGTATATCATCTCAGCCGCTGGTGCGCATCCCCATTTCCGACCGCTTTGATAAAATGTTCGACGACGCCGGGATGGAATTGGCGCTCCAGAATCCGGACCGACAGTTCGGGATGCCGCTTGATCTCCGCGAATTCCTCCTCCGTGAGCCGGCCCGCCTTAAATAAAATCGAATCGCGAATGCGTATTTTGCCGATGTCGTGGAACAATCCCGCCAGCCTGATCCGTTCGCAATGGACCGCCGACAAGCCCATGCTTCGGGCGGTCGCTTCCGACATCACGCTCACCCGCTCGGAATGGCCCTGCGTATACGGATCTTTCACCTCCAGCGCATTATTGAGAGCCCGAAGCACGCCTTCGATCAGCTTCTGGTTGGCCAGCACTTGATTGCGCAAGCCGGATTTGGTTTCGCGATCTAATGAAAAAAGCCGCCCACTCCCGACCGTTCGGGAATGCGGCGGCTATAAGGTCTTCCGATAGGCAGCAAGATGAAGTTATCTTCCGGCTACGGACAGACGGTTCAGCGCGCGCTGGAGCGCCAGCTCCGCGCGGGCATGATCGATGTCCGATTTTTGTTGGCGCAGCCGCTCTTCGGCACGAGCTTTGGCCGCTTGCGCGCGCGATACGTCGATATCCTCCGGAAGCTCGGCGCTTTCCGCGAGGATAACGACTTTATCCTTGCGCACTTCCATAAATCCGCCGTTTACGGCGATGTCGGATTGCTTGCCGTCTTTTTTGTACGTCAGCGGCGCAATCTTCAGCGGCGTCACCATCGGAATATGGTTCGGCAAGATGCCGAGTTCGCCTTCCACGCCGCGGGCCACGATCATGTTCACCGGCTGGGAAAACACCGTACGCTCCGGCGTCACGACTTCCAACACGAATGTGCTCACGTCAACTCTCCTTCCCGTTCAGCCTTTCTTGCACAAAATCCGGCCCCCTGCCGGGAGGCCGGATTCCGTCAGTCGGCTTACAGCGTTTTGGCTTTCTCAACGGCATCTTCAATCGTACCGACGTTGTGGAACGCCGGCTCCGGAAGATGGTCGTACTTGCCTTCGAGAATTTCCTTGAAGCTGCGGACTGTTTCTTTAACCGGTACGTATACGCCCGGCATATTGTTGAACGCCTCGGCGACGTGCAGCGGCTGGGACAGGAACAATTGTACCCGGCGCGCGCGGTGCACGACAAGCTTGTCTTCCTCGGACAGCTCGTCCATACCGAGGATCGCGATGATATCTTGCAGTTCTTTGTAGCGCTGCAGCAGGCGTTTGACGCCTTGCGCCACATTGTAGTGCTCCTCGCCGAGAATTTCCGGCGTCAGAATCCGCGAGGAAGACGCCAGCGGGTCAACGGCCGGGAAGATACCCATCGCCGCGATGTTACGCTCCAGGTTGGTCGTTGCGTCCAGGTGGGCAAACGCCGTAGCCGGAGCCGGATCGGTGTAGTCGTCCGCAGGCACGTAGATCGCTTGGATCGAAGTAACGGAACCTTTCTTCGTCGAAGTGATCCGCTCTTGCAATTGACCCATCTCGGTAGCGAGAGTCGGTTGGTAACCTACCGCGGACGGCATGCGTCCGAGCAGCGCGGATACCTCGGAGCCCGCTTGCGTGAAGCGGAAGATGTTGTCGATGAACAACAGAACGTCCCGGCCTTCCACGTCGCGGAAGTACTCGGCCATCGTCAGACCCGTCAGAGCGACGCGCAGACGCGCGCCCGGCGGCTCGTTCATTTGTCCGAATACCATCGACATCTTGTTGATGACGCCGGATTCCTGCATTTCGTGGTACAGGTCGTTACCTTCGCGAGTACGTTCGCCGACACCCGCGAATACGGAGATACCGCCGTGCTCCATCGCGATGTTGTGAATCAGCTCTTGCATCGTTACCGTTTTGCCGACGCCCGCGCCGCCGAACAAGCCGATTTTACCGCCTTTGGCGTACGGCGCGATCAGGTCGATAACTTTGATGCCGGTCTCCAGCATCTCGACACCCGTGGACAGTTCCTCAAACTCCGGAGCCGGACGGTGGATCGGATAGGAAATCGAACGGTCCACATCGCCTTTGTCGTCGATCGGGTTGCCGAGAACGTTAAACACGCGGCCCAGCGTAGCCGGACCGACCGGTACCGTAATCGGCCTGCCCGTGTCGATCGCCTCCATGCCGCGAACAAGTCCGTCCGTCGAGGCCATGGCGATGCAGCGTACGCGATTGTCGCCGAGATGAGTCGATACTTCGACCGTCAGGTCGATGTCGCGCTCACCGGGTTTTTCCGCTTTTTTCTCAATTTTGATCGTATTGTTAATCTCAGGCAGGTGCCCGCCGTCGAACTCGACATCGACGACAGGTCCCATGACCTGGACTACGCGACCCTTGTTCATTCTGCTGCCTCCTTGTTTCAATTTCCGCTTCGCCGCATACCCGCGTCAAGCGGCACGGGCATTCGGTCAGAGCGCGTTGGCGCCGCCGACGATTTCCGCAATCTCCTGCGTAATGGCCGCCTGGCGGGCACGGTTGTATTCCAACGTATAACTGGCGATCATCTTCGTTGCGTTCTTCGTCGCATTGCCCATTGCGGTCATCTTCGCGCCGAACTCGCTCGCCTTGCCGTCCAGCATCGCGCTGTAGACGAGCGTCTCTGCGTATTTCGGCAGCAGCACCTCAAGTACGCCCTCCGGAGACGGCTCGTACTCGTAAGCCGTTACCGCGCCGCTCTTCACCTCGCCGAGAGGCAGCAGACGTACGTCGGTCGGAATCTGCGTGATCGGGTTGACGAAGCGGTTGTAGATCAGAATCACTTCGTCAAACACGCCTTGCTCGAAATAGCGCACCGCCGCCGAAGCGATCGGTTTGATGTCCGCGAACTTCGGAGAATCCGGAAGTCCCGTAATCTCTTCGACAACCGGCATCTTGCGGCGCTTGAAATAATCGCGGCCTTTGCGGCCGATAACCAGAATCGAATATTCGCTGTCGGACTTATGCCGCTCGCGGATCATGTTGACCGTCTTCCGGATGACGTTGGCATTGTAGCCCCCCGCAAGACCGCGGTCGGACGTGATGACCAGATATCCGGTTTTCTTGATCGGCCGCGTCTCCAGCATCGGGTGCTTCACGCCCTTCGTACCGGCCGCGATGCTGGCGAGCACTTCCCTCATCTTCTCGGCATACGGACGAGCCGCTTCCGCCGCGCTCTGCGCGCGTCTCAGCTTGGCCGCCGCCACCATCTCCATCGCCTTCGTGATCTGCTTCGTGTTTTGCACGCTTTTGATCCGCCGGCGAATTTCACGCATCCCTTTTGCCACTTTTATGTCACCGCCTTTTGGTCCGGGGCCGCCTGCGCCGCCCCGCTTGATGGCCGTTCGCCGGCAAGCCGTCCGTCATCAGATCCGGACGGCTGCCAGCCCGTGTCGTGTATCGATTACTCCGATTTGGAGAAGCCGCGCTTGAACTTGTTGATCGCGTCAACCAGCGCTTTTTCGTTATCGGAGGTCAAGTCTTTCGTATCGCGGATCGAGGCGAAGATCTCCGGATGGTTCGCATCGACGAAGTCCAGGAATTCTTTCTCGAAACGGCGGATATCGGCAACCGGAATATCGTCCAGATGGCCTCTGGTTACCGTGAAGATCGAGACGACTTGCTTCTCGACAGGCATCGGTTGGTTAACGCCCTGCTTCAGCAGCTCGAGCGTGCGCAAACCGCGGTTCAGACGGTTTTGCGTCGCTTGGTCGAGGTCGGAGCCGAACGCCGCGAACGCCGCGAGGTCGCGGTATTGCGCCAAGTCCAGCTTCATCGTGCCGGCGACCTTTTTCATCGCTTTGATCTGCGCGGCGCTGCCGACCCGGGATACCGAGATCCCGACGTTAACCGCCGGACGTTGGCCGGAGTAGAACAGGTCGGACTCCAAGAAGATTTGGCCGTCCGTAATGGAGATGACGTTCGTCGGGATGTACGCCGATACGTCGCCCGCTTGCGTCTCGATGAACGGCAGAGCGGTCAGCGAACCGCCGCCGAGCTCGTCGTTGAGCTTCGCGGCGCGCTCCAGCAGACGGGAGTGCAGGTAGAAGACGTCGCCCGGATAAGCCTCGCGGCCCGGAGGACGGCGGAGCAGCAAGGACAGCTCGCGGTAAGCGGCCGCTTGCTTGGACAAGTCGTCGTATACGACCAGAACGTGCTTGCCGTTGTACATGAAATATTCGCCCATCGCGCAGCCCGCGTACGGTGCCAGATACAGAAGCGGAGCCGGCTCCGATGCGCTTGCCGTAACGACGATCGTGTAATCCAACGCGCCGTGCTTGCGGAGCGTCTCGACAACGCCGCGCACCGTCGATTGCTTTTGGCCGATCGCGACGTATACGCAGATGACGCCGTTGCCTTTTTGGTTGACAATCGTGTCGATGGCGATGGTCGTTTTACCCGTTTGACGGTCGCCGATGATCAGCTCCCGTTGGCCGCGGCCGATCGGGATCATCGCGTCGATCGCTTTAATGCCGGTTTGCAGCGGCTCATGAACGGATTTACGCGCCATAACGCCCGGCGCCGGGGATTCGACCGGACGGGTCTTCGTCGTGTTGATCGGGCCTTTGCCGTCGAGCGGAACGCCCAGCGGGTTCACGACGCGGCCGAGCAGTTCTTCGCCGACCGGAACTTCCATGATGCGCCCCGTACGCTTGACTTGGTCGCCTTCGCGGATGTCTTTGTACGGACCGAGGATAACGATACCGACGTTATTTTCCTCGAGGTTCAACGCCATACCGATGACGCCATTGGAAAACTCAAGCAGTTCCCCCGCCATGACGTTGTTCAGGCCGTGCGCGCGGGCGATACCGTCACCAACCTGGATGACCGTTCCCACGTCGTATACTTGCAGATCGGATTTGTAATTCTCGATCTGTTGTTTAATCAGCGTGCTGATTTCTTCAGGACGGATACTCAAGCGTCTCACCCCTGTCTACATTGCTGGATTGTTATTGCAGCGCCTTCTGCAAGCGCGCAAGCTTGCCGGACACGCTTCCGTCGTACAGACGGTCGCCGATCCGCACTTGGATGCCGCCGATCAAGCTCGGGTCGAGCTCTTGAACGGCGCGAATCGTCTTGCCTGCCAGTTTGCCGAACTGCTCGGCAATCTTGGCCACTTCCTCATCGGACAGCGTGCGCGGTGTCCGGATCGTCGCCCGGGCGGAACCGCTTGCTTCGTCCGCAATCTGCATATAGTCGAACGCCAGTGTCGGCAGCAATTCTTCGCGTCTGCGGTCCGCGAGCAGTTGAATCGTATTGAACACGACATCCGTCACGCGGCCTTCAAAAGCCTTCGCCAAAATTTCCTTTTTGGCTGCCGTGCTGACGGACGGATGGGCAAGCAGCGCCGCAAAGTCTTTGTCCGCTTTGATAGTAGCGGCAATCCCTTGCAGGTCTTCCCCGACTTGCTCCACGATTCCTTTTTCTCTCGCGATTTCGAACAGCGCGCGCGCATACCGTTTAGCTACCGCGATATCCCGGCTCATGCGCGTTCGCCTACTTCTTTCAGATATTTGTCAACCAGCTCTTCCTGCCCTTTGGCATCCAGCTGTTTCTCGATAATCTTCGAGGCGATTTGAACGGACAATTCGCCCACTTGGGATTTGAGATCTGCGATCGCTTTGTTTTTCTCGTTCTCGATTTCTTTGGCCGCATCGGTTTTGAGGCGGTTCGCCTCTTCCTTGGCGACCCGAATGAGCTCGTCCGCTTGCTTCACGCTGGTTGCGCGTGCTTGCTCGACGATTTCCTTCGCTTCTTGGCGGGCCGCCTGAATCGCCTGTTGCTGCTGAGCGAGCAACTCGCTCGCTTCCCGACGGCTGCGCTCCGCTTCGTCCAGCTGCGATTTGACCAGCTCGCGGCGTTTTTCCATGATGCCGAACAGCGGGCCGAACGCGTATTTATTCAAAAGCACGTACAGAATGACAAACGCGATGATCGCGTATACGGTCGACGTCCAGTAAAAGCTCACAGCTGTCACTCCTTTCCTGCCGCATGATCGGCGTTAATCAAAACGAAGGCGAAGAGGGCTAGGCCTTCCCCGCCATGTAGTTCTGCGACAGATTAGCTGAAGAACGCCAGGAAGCCGATAACGACGCCGATGATCGGCACGACCTCGACGATACCTACACCGATAAACATCGTCGTTTGCAGGCGACCTTGCAGTTCAGGCTGACGAGCGATACCTTCTACCGTTTTGCTGACGATCAGACCGTTACCGATACCGGCGCCCAGCGCGCCCAAACCTACTGCCAATGCTGCTGCCAATACTTCCATTGTTTAAATCCTCCTCAAATTTGGATAGAGTGGTTTATTTTAAAGCAATGCGGGAATCAGTGTTCGTCGTGATGATGAACCGTCGCCTGCGAGATGTAAACCATCGTCAGGATCGTAAACAGGAACGCCTGAATCGCGCCGACGAAAATACTGAAGCCTTGCCATACCAGCAAGAACGGAATGCCGACGAATCCCAGCATCAGGATGGTCGCGATCAGCACCTCGCCCGCGAAAATATTCGCGTAAAGACGCAGCGCCAGCGTAATCGGCTTCGCGATCTCCTTGATGATGTTCAGCGGGAAGAAAATCGGGAACGGCTCCAGGTAGTGCTTCAGGTAGTGCTTGGTGTTCAGTTTCAATCCCAGATAGTGAACCAGAACGAAGACGATCAGGGCCAATCCGGCCGTCACCGAAATATCGGCCGTCGGCGATTTCCACCAAGCCAGATGCGCTTCGCCGTGATGTTTGTCCAGGACTTCTTGCGTTACGCCGATCGTTTCGTTGACGGCGTGATGCTCCGTGACGATACCGAACGGCAGACCCAGCAAGTTCGAGATGAAGATAAACATGATCAGCGTCATGCCGAGCGACAGATAAGGACGAACCTTATGAACCGGCATCGTGCTGGCGATCGTGTTGTGAACGAATTCCACAACCCATTCCATAAAATTCTGCAGCTTCGACGGGTTCTCCACCGACAACCGGCTTACGGCCAATCTCGCCAGCAGGAACGTGATGATCGCGGAAACCGTGATGGCGATCAAGGAGGAAATGTCGAATTCCAGGCCACCTACAGTTAGCACGGGAAACTCATGCATGTAAGTATTTCACCCCTTTCCGCAAATTATTGTCGTCTATGGACGAACCAAGCAGCAGTCAACACGACAAACGGCAAAACCATGCAAGCGGCAAGCGTGGCGGGCAAACTGAACTTCTCCGGATAACGGTAAGCGATCATGGACGCGAGCAGTACCGTCGCCAATCGACTGCCGAGGCCCAACCCCATCCGGCGGGGACCGGCGCCGGCCGCGGCGCTGCCGACAAGCTCCACCCTGCGCTTCAACAAAAGCGCATTCATGACGCCGGCCGCGAGGCCCAGAATCAGGCCGCCGGCGATTTGGCGCCATTCCGGAACGAACGCCCAGACCAACAGACAAGCGGCCACCATAAAAAGTGCCGCCCGCATCGTCATCCCGAGAATTTTATCCATCGGCGTCCTCCATTACCTTCTTGACCAACAGAACGGCCGAGAGAATGCCTGCCGCCAGTCCGACAAACAAGCCGCCCAACGTCCAGCCCTTGCTTCCGCCGAAGTAATCTCCGGCCAGGGAGCCGCCCCAGTATCCCAAGGCGATACAGACGGCGACATCGACGCCCAAGACGCCGACGAGGCCGGCCGCCAGCAGCGGATTGTCTCGCTTGCTTCGTTTCGTCATCGCTTTTACCCCTGTCAATCCTCATACATTTTATCGAAGCGGCGAGAGGTTTGTCAACCAATCGTTCTGCGAACATTTGGTGAACAACATCGCGAAAAGCCTTGATACACAAGGCATTTCGCCATTTTCAATCCATACAGTTCCACTGTACACTGTACATGATCCCCAACGGCTTTCTCCACATTACGAATGAGAGCCGCTGCCAACGGTTCCGGACGTTCGGAGCCGTTACGGGCGGAAAGGTTCGGGCCGGCTGTCGCTCAAGCCGAAGTGATGCAAAATCGCCTGCACGATCCGCTCCGACGCTCTGCCGTCGCCGTACGGATTGGCGGCGCGGCTCATCCGCTCGTACAGCGCTTCGTCGGTCAGCAGCGCCCGCGCGCGCTCGAAGACTCGGGATTCGTCGGTGCCGACCAACTCCAGGCATCCCGCGTCGATGCCCTCCGGACGCTCGGTCGTGTCCCGCAGCACGAGTACCGGCACGCCGAACGACGGCGCCTCTTCCTGAATCCCGCCCGAATCCGTCAGGATCAGATGGGTATGCGGATAAAAGTTATAAAGATCGGTTACGTCCAGCGGATCAATCAGCTTGATGCGCGGATGGCCTCCGAGAACCTCGAAAGCCGGCTCCCGTACGGCCGGGCTCAGGTGGACGGGGTACACGATCGCGATGTCTTCGAACTCGTCGGCCAGCCGGCGGACGGCGCGGAATACCCGGCGGTGCGGCTCCCCTTGCGATTCGCGGCGGTGCGCCGTCATCAGCACCAGCCGTTTGCCGGCCGCCCAATCGAGCATCGGATGGGTATAGTCCGGCTTGATGAAATGCTTCAGCACGTCCGTTACGGTGTTGCCGGTGACGTATATGCGGTCTTCCGGCTTGTTCTCCCGGCGCAGATTGCTTGCGGACAAGTCGGTCGGCGCAAAATGGAGATCGGAGAGCACCCCCGTCAGTTGGCGGTTCATCTCTTCCGGATACGGCGACAGCTTGTTCCAGGTGCGGAGTCCCGCTTCGACGTGGCCGACCTGAATCTGCTGCAGAAACGCCGCGTAGCTGGCCAGGAACGTCGTCAGCGTATCGCCGTGCACCAGCACGAGATCCGGCTTCGCCTCGCGGAAGACCGGCTCCAGCCCCTGCAGGACGCGCAGCGTCACTTCGTTCAGCGTTTGCCTGTCCTTCATGACGTCGAGATCGTATTCCGGCCGGATGTCGAACGCCTCCAGCACCTGATCGAGCATCTGCCGGTGCTGCGCGGTGACGCAGACTAACGATTCGATGCGGTCTTCGTGTTTTTTCAGCTCCAGCACGAGCGGCGCCATTTTGATGGCCTCCGGGCGCGTGCCGAATATGGTCATGACGCGGATGCGTTTCACGACGCAGCCTCCTTTTCCCCTAACCTGTCATATGCTTGTCCCGAACAAGCGTTACTTCGTTCCGAACAGCCGGTCTCCGGCGTCGCCCAAACCCGGGACGATATAGCCGTGGTCGTCCAATTTCTCGTCGATGGCCGCGATGTAAATATCGACGTCGGGATGCGCCTCCTGAACGGCCCGTATGCCTTCCGGAGCCGCGATGAGACACATCAGCTTGATTTGCGTGCAGTTTTTGCGCTTCAGCAGATCCAGAGCCGCAATAGCCGATCCGCCCGTGGCGAGCATCGGATCGATCACGATCAGTTCACGCTCCTGCACGTCCGTCGGCAGTTTCACGTAGTATTCGACCGGCTTCAGCGTCTCGGGATCGCGGTACAAGCCGATATGGCCGACTTTCGCCGCCGGAAGCAGCTTCAGGATGCCGTCCACCATGCCCAAACCCGCGCGCAGGATCGGGATGACGCCAAGCATGCGGCCGGAGATGACGCGTCCTTGCACGGGTCCGACCGGCGTATTCACTTCCATTTTTTCTAGCGGGATGTTGCGGGTAATCTCGTACGCCATCAGCGTCGCCACTTCGTCCACCAGTTCTCGGAAATCTTTCGTGTTGGTCCGTTCGTCACGAATAAACGTCAGCTTATGCTGAATCAACGGGTGATCGCAGATATATACTTTGCTCACGACCCACACCCTCCCATATGTCAAGTAACCCGCACTATTATACCATGATCATATCCGCGTTTCACCACGAAACGGGAGTTCGTCCATAGGATTTCCAATATGTGCTTCCCCCAGAACATCGCCGTCCGATTTTCGCCTGTTCAATCGGTTGCGATTCCGCGGGCGTCTCCGTGCGGGCAGGCGAATTTTTTTCTTGGCGGAGCCGGGATTTTCGCTTGATTTCTTGAACCGGCGGTTGGGGTTGGGTAACCCTAATTTTTATCGCGATCACCCGAAATTCGTCTGTCGGAATTCTCCATCCCCATTCCTGCATTAAATGACTTTTTATATCGCCCCGCTATGCTGCAGCCTATGATGCCCATCCGAATGTTCCCCGCCGCATCCGGCGCTTCCCGGATTAACCCTTACATTGTCCCGTATCCTTGAATCTGCCCATCGCCACAAAAAATGCACCCCTTATCATTCATCGGATCAACCGGAGAGGTTTTTCCAATGACATCATAAGGGGTGCCCTTCAACGGGGGCCGAACGCGAGTCCCGTCGGGACCGCCATTAATATTTCAGGTTCGGGTACAGCGGGAATTGCTCGGTCAGTTGCTTCACGATCGCGCGCGCCTGATGGTGAGCCGACTCGCTGTTCGGATTGCGCAGCGTGATGGCGATCGCCTTGGCGACCGACTTCATCGCTTCTTCGTCGAAACCGCGGGTCGTCAATGCCGGCGTGCCGAGACGGATGCCGCTTGTGACGAACGGGCTGGTCGGATCGAACGGAATGGCGTTTTTGTTGCACGTAATGCCGACTTCATCCAGCAGCTTCTCGGCTACTTTGCCGGTCAGCTCCAGGTTGCGCAGGTCAACCAGAATCAAGTGGTTGTCCGTGCCGCCGGATACGATATTCAGTCCTTCGGCCATCAGCGACTCCGCCAGAACGCGGGCGTTGTTCACGACGCGTTGGGCGTATTGCTTGAATTCCGGCTGCAGCGCTTCGCCCAGCGCGACCGCTTTCGAAGCGATGACATGCATCAGCGGACCGCCTTGTGTGCCCGGGAATACCGCTTTGTCGATCGCCGCCGCCCAAGCTTTGCGCGTCAGGATCATGCCGCCGCGGGGACCGCGCAGCGTTTTGTGCGTCGTCGTCGTGACGAAATGCGCGTGAGGCACCGGGTTCGGATGCAGACCCGCCGCGACGAGACCGGCAATATGCGCCATGTCGACCATAAACAACGCGCCGACGTCGTTCGCGATCTGCGCGAACGCTTCGAAGTCGATCGTGCGGGGATACGCGCTGGCGCCCGCCACGATCAGACGGGGGCGATGCTTGAACGCTTCCTTGCGTACTTGGTCGTAGTCGATGCGGAAGTCCGTCTCGCTGACGCCGTAAGCGACGAAATTGTACAGAATGCCGGACGCGTTGGCCGGGTTGCCGTGCGTCAGGTGGCCGCCGTGCGCGAGGTTCATGCCGAGAACCGTGTCGCCCGCTTTGATTGCGGCCAGGTAGACGGCGAGGTTCGCCTGCGCGCCGGAGTGCGGCTGGACGTTGGCGTGCTCAGCGCCGAACAACTGCTTCGCCCGTTCGCGGGCGATCTCCTCGACGATATCGACATGCTCGCAGCCGCCGTAGTAGCGTTTGCCCGGGTAGCCTTCGGCGTATTTGTTCGTCAGTACGCTGCCCATCGCTTCCATAACCGCTTCGCTGACAATGTTCTCGGAGGCGATCAGCTCCAGCTTGTCGCGCTGGCGGCCCAGCTCCAGGTTCATCGCTTCCAATACTTGGGGGTCCTGTTTGCGCAAGTTTTCCATCATGATCGATGCAGTCCTTCCCGGTTTCAATATTTTAATGAATAAAAAGTTTTCATCTTCCAAACGACATGCGCCGGCGCCCGGCACAATCCCGAATTCGCGCCGGGCCGCCCGCAATCCGTCACCGGCAAAATCCGCCGCCCGTCTCCGTACCGCCTGCCGGACGCGGCTTCTCATAGACGGCCCGAGCCCCACCGATCAGCGGAGGCCGGGTGTACGCCGCCGTTACTCTCGCCGAGCCCAGCCAGCGAATCGACGGCCGGTAAGGCACGGCGACGCGGCGCAAGTGCATGCCGACCAGCGTCTCGCCGATATCAAGCGCGGCGTGCGCGGCGACCGTCTCCGCGAGACACGGATCGCTCATGCGCAAGTAAGCGGCGGCGGCCATCGATCCGCCGGCCTTCGGAACGGGCACGGCGGTTACTTCCGTCCATCCGTTGCGCTCCAGTACGGCCCGCTCCACCACGAGCGCACGGTTCAAATGCTCGCAGCATTGCACCGCCACGTCGAAGCCGTACGTCCGGCGCGCCTCGTCGATCCCTTGCCAGATCGCCCCAGCCACCTGCTCCGAACCGGCGCTGCCGATCCGCTCGCCGATGACCTCGCTGGTGCTGCAGCCGATCACGACCAGCCGCCCGTTCCCGATTCCTCCGGCTTGGGCCAGCTCGCCGAGCGTAGCGGAGACGCCGGCAGCCAGCGCCGACAAGTCCAGTTCACTCATGCTTTCGCCTCCTTCGAGCACCGCGCCCGCGTGTCCGGGCCTGTCTGCCACTGCTTATTTATGGATGAAGGCTGTATTTGTCTTCGATCTGCTTGATTTTGTTGATGCGGTTGGCATGCCGCTCGTTGCCGGAGAACTCCGTCTCCAGCCAGACACGGACGATTTCCTGCGCCAGCCCCGGCCCGATCACGCGCTCGCCCATCGCCAGCACGTTCGAATCGTTATGCTCCCGGGTCGCCTTCGCCGAGAACAAATCGTGCACAAGCGCGCAGCGGATGCCGGGGAACTTGTTGGCCGCAATCGACATGCCGATGCCCGTCCCGCAAATCAAAATGCCGCGGTCCGCTTCGCCGCCGGCGACCTTCTCGCATACCGGCAGTGCATAATCGGGGTAATCGATCGAATCGGCGCAATGGCAGCCGAAATCCTCGACTTGATGGCCCATCGACTCGATCAGCTTGATAATGTCCGCTTTTAACCGGTAGCCGGCATGGTCAGCTCCAATCGCTATCTTCACGTCGCTCTGCCTCCTTATGGATTCACGTCTATTATACCCTTCTGTCCCCTAAAACGACAAAAAGAGCATGGCATCATGCATTCGCATGACGCTCTGCTCTTCGCCCAGGCGACCGGCCGATCCGTCCGATGCTCCACCGTGGTTCATTCCACTTGTCGCCAGTTACACCGGACGCTTGATTTTCATACCTTTATGATACTCTACAGGCAGACGCATTGTAAAGGGCAACTTCCCGGAAAATCCGGGATCTTCCCTCGCTCGCGAGAAACCGAACGCCTAGCTTTGCGTCCGCTTCAGCTTATCCGCGAGCAGGCGGAGGTGCTGTGCCAGCTCGTCGGCGCAAGCGCGGTAGCGGTCCAGCGAGCCGCCGTACGGGTCGGCCACGTCGAGATCGGGCGCTTCGCGCTCCAGCTCCATCAGCTTGCGCCGTTCTTCGTCCGTGACTTGTTCCCCGAGCGCTTGCTTGAGCGCCAGCTCCGCGGCCAGCCTGTCCCGCTCTTCAGCGGCGGACGCGTCCGCTTCCCGCACAAATTCCTTGAGCGTATACGTCTTGTCCAACGCGGCGGGGAACGTCTTGACCAACACCGCCTTGTGGCCTACCGTCATGGTGAGCACGAGATCGGCCCAGGCGATCGCTTCCTCCGTGACGGGCGACGATGCCGCCGGACCTTCGGCCGCTCTCTCCTGCAGCAGACGCTGCGCGTTCTCGGAGATCGGACTTCCCGGCCTGGCGGCTACGCCGGCCGAACGAACTTCGACGCGAAGCCCCGCTTCCGCCGCCAATTGGCGGAACAGCCCTTCGGCCATCGGACTGCGGCACGTATTGCCCGTGCACACAAACAAAATCCGGTTCATCCCGAAGTCCCCCTCTTCTTCCTCGGACCTAGAATATAAAACTGATGCCGAACGCCAACAGCATCGCGCCCCCGATCGCTTCCCCGTATTCGCCGATCCATCCGTGCACGCGCCGGCCGATCAGCAGCCCGGATACGGACATAACTGTACCGACGATGCCGAACACCGCAATCGTGAGCATCGTATCGCTGGCGATCAGCCCCATCGATACGCCGACCGACATCGCATCCATACTGACGGTCAACGCGAAAAAGATCATGCTCCATAGCGTGGATATGTTCATGACGGGACGCTGCTCTTCGCGGACGGCATTCCATATCATATGCGCCCCAAGCAAAATAAGAAGACAGCCGCCGGCCAGCGCGGCCACGCTGCCGAGCAGACGCCCGGCCATCATCCCCATCGCCATCCCGAGCAGCGGCAGCGCCATATGAAGAAACCCGATCAGCAGTCCAAGCGACAACGTTTGCTTCAGCCTTATGCCTCTCAGCCCAATTCCGATGCCCAGCGAGAAAGCATCCATGCCGAGCGCCACGGCCATGAACAAAATCGTCACAACCTGTCCGAGATCAAAGGCCGTGTCCACCATTCCAGCACTCCTCCGTGTCCGCGTCTGTTCTAAACATATGCGGACAGGCGGAGCCTGATGACCTTTTACACCCGAAGCCGGGTTCCGCCGGCAGCCTTCGTCAGCCGGTTCATGACGGCTTGACCGATCCCGTGCTCGGGGAACGATTCCGCCAGCATAAACGTCGCGCCTTCCTCGTCGAACCTCCGCAGCGCGGCGAACAATCCGCGCGCGACGGAAGAAGGATCGGCCAGCGTGCCCGCGACGGACACGACGTCGGCCGACGCCTCGTACCACGGCGCGTGCTCGGCGACCGTCAGAATGCCGGTTTTCTCTCCCCGTGCCCGAGCGGCCTCCAGCTCCCGCCGGATATACTCAGCCGCCTGCCGGGGATCTCCGTCCTTCGCCTCCACAATGGCGAGCCGCCCTTGCGGAGCGTAGTGCGTATACTTCATGCCCGGCGAGCGCGGTGCGAACCGTTCCGCGGCGGCGGCATCTTCAGGCCCCTCCTTCTGCAAGGCCGGATCGAGCTCCACTCGCCCCGCGACGGCGGCCAGTTGCTCCGCCGTGACCCCGCCCGGCCGCAGGATGCGGACGCCGCCGGGAATCGGCTCGACCACCGTCGACTCCACGCCGACGCCGGTCGGTCCGCCGTCCACGATGCCGCCGATGCGGCCGTCCAGATCCTCGCGCACATGGGCCGCGTTCGTCGGACTCGGCCGTCCCGACCGATTCGCGCTAGGCGCGGCAATCGGGCAACCGGCCGACCGAATCAACGCCAGCGCGACCGGATGGTCCGGGACGCGCACCGCGACGGTCGGCAGCCCGGCCGTCACCTCGGGGGCTACGGCGCCCTCCCGCGCCGGCAGCACCAGCGTAAGCGGCCCCGGCCAGAACGCCTCCATCAGCGCGGATACGGCCGGATCGTCCGTCCGGGCCACCGCCGCCGCGCCTTCGCGGTTCGCGACATGCACGATCAGCGGGTTGTCCGACGGGCGTCCCTTGGCCTCGAATATACGCCGGACCGCCGCGCTGTTCCGGGCATCGGCTCCCAATCCGTACACCGTCTCCGTCGGGAACGCCACCAACCCGCCCCCGCGGACAAGCCGACCCGCTTCCGCAAGGGCTTCCTGCGTTAGCGGGTCGCGCGGGTCGTAATCGCCGATCTGCCAACAAATTGTAGGTTTTGTCGATGATCCTTCCATCATTCGTCGCCTTCCAAGTTTGATCCCCGCATGCTTTCGTCTCTCGCTCTATTCATTATAGTCAAGTCCGGCTTATGAGAACAATCCCTTCAGGAAGGCAATCAGCTTCTTGATCAGCTCCCAGAGGAAAAACTTCACTTCCGGCTGGTCGGCCTGTTCCTGCCGGGCGTCTCCCGCGTCATCGTCCGCTGCCGGAGCCGCCGATTTCGCGGATACGGCGCCTTCCTTGCCGCTACTTTTCGCTTCGGCTTTGCCCGTTTTCATCGTGCCTTCCGTTTTGGCGGAAGCTTCGCCCGTCGTCCCGTCCACGAAGCAGAGCGGCGGGAACAGCACGCACCACCAATTTTGTCCGAGTCCGTCTCCCAGCGTGACGCGAAGCGCTTCATACTCCCCGGCGGGATAGACGACATGGCCGTACATTTTCGCCGGGAACGGCACGACGCCGAGCTCGACATGGGCGGTGTATTCGAAGCCGTTGGCCCGCAGCATCTCGTTGGCCATCGCTTCAAGCTCGGCGAGCCGGCCGCCGATAGCCGCCCGCGCTTCCTCCAGCGTTTGCGGCTCCGAAGCGGAAGCGGCCAGGCTCGCGACGATCGCGTCACGGATCTTTCCTTTGATCCACTGGTCGCGGGGCGCGTCGCTTTGCGCCAGAATGCGCAGCCGGATCGACTCTTCCGGAATGACGGGGTTCAGCAGCGCTTGCATCTCTTTGTTCGATTCCCAAATCATCACAAGTGCGATCAGCGCGAACAGCAAATATCCGTACGCCCGGAGAACCGAGCGGTTGATCGTGAGAGAAAAGCCAGCGAATCCGTAAGAATGAGTGCGTACCATATAAGAAAACTCCCTTCCGGCCTGATATCCCCAGTATGGACACCGCGCAAGGGAGTTAAACCTATCAATCTCGTATTTCGCACAACTTTTGCTAGACTCTTGGTCCCGGATCGGGACGCATCGCCGTCCGCTTCCGTAACAGACCTTACCGGCGGACCGCTACGACGTGCCGCCCGATGCCCGCATAATCGGCTACGATCTCGATCCGGCGCCACGCGCCCGCCCGTTCCAGCAGCTCGGCGACCGCACGGGCTTGGCCCGCTCCAACCTCGAATCCGACCAGCGTCGGGGTTCGCGGCCATCGGGACATCGACTCCGCCATGCGGCGATAGCAGTCCAGACCGTCCGCGCCTCCGTCGAGAGCCAAGCGCGGCTCATACGCCCGAACTTCCTCGGCCAGCGTGTCTACAACCGCCGATTCGATATACGGCGGGTTCGACACCAGCACGTCCGGCACGCGGCCGGCTTGTTCCAGCGGACCCAGCAGATCGCCCCGCAGCCATTCGATCCGGCCGGCGACGCCCATCCGCTCCGCATTGAGGCGGGCCACCGCAAGCGCATCGGCCGACAAGTCGACCGCCGTCACCCGCCAGTCGGGCCGCTCCGCGGCCAGCGTCACCGCAATCGCGCCGCTTCCCGTGCCGATGTCGGCCGCCGAGAGCGGGGCATTCGTCCCGGAGCCTTCCCCGCCGACCGGCCATAGCCGCTGCGCCTCCGACAAGATGCGTTCGACCAGCAGCTCGGTCTCCGGCCGCGGGATAAGCACAGCGGGCGTCACCGCGAAGGCGCGCCCGTAAAATTCCTGCTCGCCGAGGATGTACTGCACCGGCTCGCCGGCAAGCCGCCGCTCCAGCCGCGCGGAGAACAGGCTCCGGGCCTCCTCAGGCATCGGCTCGTCCCAGCGAAGAAACAGCGCCGACCGGTCCCAGCCCAGCGAGGCGCGCAGCAGCAGCTCGGCCGTAAACGCCGCCTCCCGCTCGTCGTCTACCCGCGCCTTCAAGCGGTCCGTCGCTTGCCGCCAGCAGGACCGGATCGTGCCGGACGAATCGCCGCCGGACGTCATCCCGTCTCCCCCTGTTGGAGCCCTTCTGTCTGCGCAACCAGCGTCAGCGCCTGGATGATCTCGTCCAAATCGCCGTTCAGCACCGATTCCAGACGGTGGATCGTCAGACCGATCCGATGGTCCGTCACCCGGTTCTGCGGGAAGTTGTAAGTCCGAATCCGCTCGCTCCGGTCACCCGTTCCGACCTTGCTCTTGCGTTCTCCGGCGTATTTGGCCATTTCCTCTTCCATCATCTTGTCGTAGATGCGCGCCCGCAGCACCTTCAGCGCCTTCTCCTTATTTTTGTGCTGCGATTTCTCGTCTTGGCACTGCGCCACGATACCCGTCGGAATATGCGTGACGCGGATCGCCGACTTCGTCGTATTGACGGATTGGCCGCCCGCGCCGCTGGAGCAGAACGTGTCGATGCGGATATCCTTCTCGTGGATCTCCACGTCCACGTCCTCCACCTCGGGAAGCACGGCGACCGTCGCCGTCGACGTATGGATGCGCCCGCCGGACTCCGTCACCGGCACCCGCTGGACGCGGTGCGCGCCGCTTTCGAACTTCAGCTTGCTGTACGCGCCCTTGCCGCTGATCATAAAGATGACCTCTTTGAACCCGCCGAGATCGTTATAGCTGGCGTCCATCAGCTCGACGCGCCACCCTTGCAGCTCGGAGTACCGCGTATACATGCGGTACAAATCCCCGGCGAACAAAGCGGCCTCGTCGCCGCCCGCCGCGCCCCGGATCTCCATGATGACGTTCTTGTCGTCGTTCGGGTCCTTGGGCAGCAGTAGCACGCGAATGCGCTCTTCCAGCTCCGCCTTGCGGGGCTCCAGCTCCTCGAGCTCCATCTTCGCCAGCTCGCGCATCTCTTCGTCCAGCTTCTCATTCAGCAGCGATTTGGCCGACTCGATTCCCTCTATCACTTTGCGGTATTCCAGATAAGCCTGATAAGCTTCCTCCAGATCGGACTGCTCCTTGGAGTATTCGCGCAGCCGCGATGCGTCGCTCGCCACGTCCGGGTCGCACAGCAGCTCGCTCAGCTTCTCGTACCGGTCGGCCAGCGCCTGCAATCGATCCAACACGGGTTATGCCTCCTTCCAGCACGTATGCATTTGGACGGTTTACACGTTGAAGCGGAAATGCATCACGTCGCCGTCGTTTACCACATAATCCTTGCCTTCGAGCCGGAGAAGTCCTTTTTCCCTCGCCGCGCTCATCGAGCCGGCTGCGATCAGATCGTCGTAGGAGACGACCTCGGCGCGGATAAAGCCGCGTTCGAAGTCGGTATGAATGACGCCGGCGGCCTGCGGCGCTTTGGTTCCCTTGCGGATCGTCCAAGCGCGAACCTCCTGCACGCCAGCCGTAAAGTACGTGTACAGCCCCAACAGCTTGTACGCGGCGCGAATAAGCCGGTCGAGCCCCGACTCCCGCAAACCGAGCTCCTGCAGGAACAGCTCTTTATCCTCGCCCTCGAGCTCGGCGATCTCCGACTCCACCTTGGCGCTGATCGGCACCACCTCGGCTCCTTCGGCCTCGGCATACTCGCGGACGCGCTGCACGTATTCGTTGCCGTCCGCATTGGCCGCTTCGGCCTCGCTGACATTCGCCGCGTACAGCACCGGCTTCATCGTCAGCAGATGCAGATCGCGCACGATCAGCTTCTCCTCGTCGGTCAGCTCCAGGCTGCGCGCCGGTTTGTCGTTGTACAGCACTTCTTTGAGGCGCTCCAGCACCTCGACCTCTTGCACGTATTTTTTGTCGCCGCTTTTCATGTTTTTGCGGGAACGCTCCAGCCGCTTCTCCACGGTGTCGATATCCGCCAGAATCAGCTCGAGATTAATCGTCTCGATATCGCTGATCGGATCGACCTTGCCCGAGACGTGCGTAATGTTCTCGTCCTTGAAGCAGCGCACCACATGTACGATCGCGTCCACCTCGCGGATGTGGGAGAGAAATTTGTTGCCAAGCCCTTCGCCCTTGCTGGCGCCTTTGACCAGACCGGCGATATCGACGAATTCGAACGCGGTCGGCACAATCCGGTTCGGGTTGACGATCTCCGCCAGTTTCTGCAGCCGCGGGTCCGGCACTTCGACCACGCCGACGTTCGGATCGATCGTACAGAACGGATAGTTGGCCGACTCTGCGCCGGCTTGCGTAATCGCATTAAACAAAGTCGATTTGCCGACGTTCGGCAAGCCGACGATTCCACAGGACAGTGCCACGGATGAATCCAGCTCCTTGTTTCCGTATCATCGCTATCGTCTAAGGACGACTATCCTTTGAATTATACCGGATTTCCTGTGGAATCGCCAGCCTCCGCCTTCCAACAGCTTCAACCATTCTCCAACTTCGACAACCGAAATCGCAAAATCAATCGGCTCTCTCTTGGGTCGTCTGCATGCGCCGTTTGCTGCCGCTGTATGCCGATTTGCGGATTTTCCCCGAACCGCGCCTGCTCGCGGTGCCGCTTATTTCCCCGCCAGCCTTCTCAGCACGGTGCCGAACTCCGCCCAGGTGACAGGCGCATCGGGGTCGTGCGGGGAGTCGATTAACCTCTCCGCCTTGAGCCATTCGAGCGCCGACGTTTTCCAATCCGTCACGGGCTCGGCCGCGATCTCCCGGCCGATCTGGACGATGCTCTCCCCGTACCCGACTCCCGGCACGGCCCATCGTCCGTTGAGCTGCTCCCAGGTCGGAGCGGCGCCGCGCAGTCCGGCGGACTGCAGAATCGAGAATCGGGGATCGACGAGCTTGGCCCCGGACGGCAGCGGGGCAGTTGTCGCATATCCGTACAGATGCTGGATTTGCGCTTCGATCCCTTCCTGCGGCGTCGCGAAGCTGGCTCCTCTCGCGCCGCCGCCCGTCGCTCCAAGTCCCGCGAAGTTGTTCTGCTCCGGCTTGACGTCCCCGCCGAACCGCCAGTAACCCGTTTCCTTGATCGACTGCGCAAACGCCAAATCGCCCCGGACCCCGTATCGTTCGCCGATCTCCAGATACAGCCGGGCGTAATCGGGCGCGTCCGGATTGAATCGCCGCAGATAAGCCCCCATCTGCTGCTCCGTCGCCTGCGCCGTCCCCATAATCGGAGTGCCGGTTCCCGCTTGAACCATCGCCCCCGCCTCCTCTTGAAGTTTTTCTTCATTACGATATGGAGAATGAGGCGACAAGGTCATTCACATTGTCCACAAAAATTGAAAACCGGCAAATCCATTCTTGTACACAGTCTTATCCTCAACTTATCCCCATTGCTCCACTCGACAAAATCCTTCATCACCCGCATTTTTTCACCGTTATCCACACTTGCCTGAACCTACCCGGTGAATTAGAATATTTTTATACACATCGTTATCCACAACCTGTTAACAACCTGTGACCATTTGCACATGATTGATGCACAATGGCGGAGAGAGGAACGAACATACCCAAATGTCCTTCGATACGGAACAACACGATCTTCACACTCGCTGGATGAAGGAGGCGATCGCTGAAGCGCGCCGCGCGGAAGCTCTGGGGGAGGTGCCGATTGGCGCCGTGATCGTGAAAGACGGGCAAATGATCGGCCGCGGCCATAATTTGCGGGAGACCGCCCACGACTCCACGGCCCATGCCGAGATGATCGCCATACGCGAAGCCAGCGAACGGCTCGGAGCCTGGCGGCTGCTGGACTGCACCTTATACGTCACGCTGGAGCCTTGTCCGATGTGCGCCGGCGCAATCGTGCAAAGCCGCGTGCCGGTTGTCGTCTACGGAGCTCCCGATCCGAAGGCCGGCTGCGCCGGCACGTTGATGAATTTGCTCCAGGAGCCCCGCTTCAACCACCGGACCGAGATCGTCAGCGGAATTTTGCAGGAAGAATGCGGGGAGCTGTTAAGCGGATTTTTCCGCCAATTGCGGCAGAAACGAAAAAATGCGGACAACTGAACAGTTCTCCGCGTTTTTTTATCCCCAACGACAATAGGGTTGTGCACAAGACTGCCCCCATTGTCCACAAGTTATCCAGAGGATTTGTGGATAAATCATCAATGATCCTCCACATGCAAAGAAGGATTGCAGAACGTATCCGCAATCCTTCTTTTCTTTAATCGAGACGACAGGATTTGAACCTGCGACCTCTTGGTCCCGAACCAAGCGCTCTACCAAGCTGAGCCACGTCTCGTTATCGCTATTATTTTTTGAGGCAACGACAATTATAGTAGCATAATCTATCGAACTTGTAAAGCCCTTTGTCTACATTTTTTTCTCCGTGTGACGAAGATACCGCAGCGTCCGCGAAGGGACTCGAACCCCTATCGGTCCTTTAGGAGAGGACTGCTCTATCCTGTTGAGCTACGCGGACACAGCAAAGCTCATTATAGCACAGGATCACGGAGGTTTCAACGCGGGCGTCTGCGTTCCGCCGGACAGGCAAGAACCCGCCGTTGCGGCAAGCGCGGGCAGGCCCTGTACGTATTTGTTAACGTCCTTCTCCTTTATTGGCGCGGCTATGGCTGTGGTTTTTTACCGTCTTCGATCCCGAATTCGGCTCTTGGACGCCGTGTCCGGACTGTTCCCCGGCGCCTTGGCCTCCCGGCGGATTTACGGCTACGCTATCCGGTTTGGACACCTTATTCCCTCCTCATGCCTTTTTGGTCGCCGCCTTTATTCGTTGTCGTGTCGTGCTGAATCCATGCTTCATGCTTGCGGTCGTTGATGTCTTGGTTCAATTGGTTGGCATGAAAAGCGTTGACGCCTTCCAGATCCAAGCGATCCGCGACATTTTGCAGGTTTTTGTCCGGTCCCTTCTGCTTCGTCATCGCCGCGCCTCCTCAATTGCCGTGCGTCAGGCCGTGAAGCGCCTGGGCACATTCGTGAATATGTCGGACATAGTCGTCAATCAAGCTTTGGACGATTGGCGAGAATTCGTCGATATTGCGGTTGCCGCGCTCCACATCGACGAATTCGACACGGACTTCGCGCGAATCGACGTACGTGCACTTAAAATCGAACGAATAACCGGTATGCCCCGCCGAATCGATCGTCATCCTCAGCGTGTTCGGATCTTGTTCATCGGCCGCGACCGTCGCTTTATCCCCGAAATTCAGCACGCTGGGCAGCGTTTCGTTCCAGGCCGCCACCAGCGTCTGCGGGTCGGTTTGCATCTGCATCTCCATCTCATCCACCTCCGCCCTCATAACATGAGCCTCCGCGGGCGGTTTTATGCAAAAGGCGAATGCTGCAACCTGAATCAAAATGCAAAAGAAAAAACGCTAAACCAAGCAAAAAAGCCGCTGTGCGGACCGTCATCCGTTCAGCGGCTTCGTCCTATTCCTGTCTATTGGCAAACCTGACGGAGAGGGTGGGATTCGAACCCACGTGGGCTTGCACCCTAACGGTTTTCAAGACCGCCCCGTTATGACCGCTTCGGTACCTCTCCATATCCATGAACCCGAAGGTTCATGTTGGATTGTATCATAGAGGCTATCGGTCGTTCAAGCTGCATTTTTTGCCCGCTTAAGGCTTGCGGATAACCTCCAGCCCGCCCATATACGGACGCAGCACTTCGGGAACGACGATACTGCCGTCGGCTTGCTGGTAATTTTCGAGGATGGCGGCGAAGGTGCGTCCGATCGCCAATCCCGATCCGTTAAGCGTATGCACGAATTCCGGTTTGGCTTTCGGTTCGCGGCGGAACCGGATATTCGCCCGGCGGGCTTGGAAATCCTCGAAGTTGCTGCACGACGAAATCTCGCGATATACGCCCGCGCTCGGCAGCCATACCTCGATATCGTACGTTTTGGCCGACGAGAAGCCCAAGTCGCCCGTGCACAGCGTCATGACGCGGTAGGGCAGCTTCAGGAGCTGCAGGACGCGTTCGGCGTTCTGCGTCAGCTTTTCCAGCTCGTCGTACGACGATTCCGGCGTCGTCAGTTTGACCAGTTCGATTTTGTTGAACTGGTGCTGACGGATCAGCCCCCGCGTATCGCGGCCGGCGGCCCCCGCTTCCGAACGGAAGTTCATGCTGTAGGCCACGTAATTTTTCGGCAGATCGTCGACGGACAAAATTTCGTCCCGGTGATAGTTCGTAACCGGCACTTCCGCCGTCGGAATCATGAAATAATCCGTGCCTGCCAGCTTGAACACGTCCTCCTCGAACTTGGGCAGTTGCCCGGTGCCGGTGAGGCTGTCGCGGTTGACCATATACGGCGGGATCATCTCCGTATACCCGTGCGAACCGCTGTGCAGATCCATCATGAAGTTCAGCAGGGCGCGTTCCAGCCGGGCGCCCAGTCCCTTGTAGAACACGAACCGCGATCCGGTCACCTTCGCGGCCGCTTCGAAGTCGAGCAGCTCCAGCGATTGGGCGAGCTCCCAGTGGGGCAGCGGCTCGAAGTCGAACGTCGTCGGTTCGCCATAACGGCGAAGCTCGACGTTGTCGTTCTCGTCGGCGCCTACCGGCACGCTTTCGTGAGGGAGATTCGGAATGGCCAGCAAAATCGCGTTCAACTCTTCGTCCAACACCCGGATCTCGTCGTCGAGCGCCTTGATGCGGTCGCCCACCTCGCGCATCTCCGCGATCAGCGCATCGGCGTTCTCCCCCGCTTTTTTCTTCGCGGCGACCTCCTGCGATACGGTATTGCGCCGATTTTTCAGCGTCTCCGACTCCTGCAGCAGTTCGCGCCGCTTGACGTCGACGGCCGTAAACCGATCAATTTCCGCAATTTGCTTGCCCCGATTCCGCATCCCTTCGCGGACGCGGTCCAGGTCGTTTCTAAGCAGCTTGATATCGAACAATCCGAACGCCTCCGTGGCTACAACTTTTATTTCGCAGCCGTGGTGGCCTTGCTCTCTCGGACCATCCCGGCAAAATATTCATGCATCCTCGTATCGTCCGTCAGTTCCGGATGGAACGACGCCGCCAGCAGATGCCCTTGTCTCGCAGCAACAATCTGATCGCGGTAAATGGACAGCACCTCGACGCCCTCTCCCACTTGCGTGATTAGCGGCGCGCGGATAAACACAGCCCGTACCGTCTCGTCGATTCCTTTCACATGCAGGTCGGTCTCGAAGCTTTCCCGCTGGCGTCCGAACGCGTTGCGCGCTACCGTTATATCCATCAGCCGGAGGTGCGCCTCGTCTTGGCCCTCAATCCGGTTGGCCAACAGGATCAATCCGGCGCAAGTGCCGAACACCGGCTTGCCCGATTCCGCAAAACGCCGCAGCTCTTCGATAAAGCCGTATTCGCGCATCAGCTTTCCGATCGTCGTGCTCTCTCCGCCCGGCAGGATAATCCCGTCGAGCGACTCCAATTGTTCGGTACGCTTCACGATTGCCGACTCAGCTCCAGTGGCTTCGATCATGCGAACATGTTCGGCCACGGCCCCCTGCAGCGCAAGAACGCCTATTTTCATGCTTTATCCCGCCTTCGCGTGCATATGAAAAATGTCAAGGAAACGGCTACGCCGCCCTCAAGAGGAGGACGGGAGCCGTTTCCCGGTCGATGCCGAATTACCAGCCGCGATCTTGCATGCGTTCCGCCGCATTCAACTGTTTGATATCAATCCCTTTCATCGGGGTGCCCAGGTTTTTGGACAGCTCGACGATCAGGCCGTAATCTTGATAATGGGTAGTCGCTTGCACGATCGCCCGTGCGAACTTCTCGGGATTTTCGGATTTGAAGATACCGGAACCGACGAATACGCCGTCAGCGCCCAGATGCATCATCAGCGCCGCATCCGCAGGGGTAGCTACGCCGCCTGCCGCAAAGTTGACGACCGGAAGCTTGCCCGTCTCATGAACTTGCAGCACCAGCTCGTAAGGAGCTCCCAAGTTTTTCGCTTCCGTCATCAGCTCGTCTTTCGACATGTTCGCAATTTTACGGATTTGCGAGTTGATGAGACGCATATGGCGCACCGCTTCGACGATATTGCCCGTTCCCGGTTCGCCTTTTGTCCGGATCATGGACGCGCCTTCGCCGATGCGGCGCAGCGCCTCGCCGATATCTTTCGCTCCGCATACAAACGGAACGGTGAACTCGTGTTTATTGATATGGAACACTTCATCCGCAGGCGTCAGCACTTCGCTCTCGTCGATGTAATCGACGCCCATCGCTTCGAGCAGCTTCGCTTCGACGAAGTGGCCGATGCGCGCTTTGGCCATTACCGGGATCGAGACTGCTTTCATAACTTCCTCGATAATCGTCGGATCGGCCATCCGGGCCACGCCGCCCGCCGCCCGAATATCGGAAGGCACGCGCTCCAGAGCCATGACGGCCGACGCGCCGGCCGCTTCCGCGATCTTGGCTTGCTCCGCGTTCATGACGTCCATGATGACGCCGCCTTTTTGCATTTCAGCCATGCCCTTTTTAACCCGGGAAGTTCCTGTTTCCATCTAAACTTACCTCCTGATCAGCTATCGCCGCCATTGGCCTAGCGCCGTAAATATCTAAATTCTTATTTTACAGCAACGCTTGTCCCTTTACAACCGTCTTCCAGTCCAAATCATCGGCTTCGCTCTCCGCACGCGCGGTCGAGCCGTTAGCTGAACAGTCCTTTGATCCCGCTGGCGATTCCGGAGAACAGATCGGAGAAGAAGTTGCCGATCGCGCGGAAGAACAAGCGGAACCATCCGCCCTTCTCCGCCTCCTCCGCGGCCACGAGCGGCACCTTCTGCTCGACGCCGTTATATTTCACCGTTATCGTGCCCACCTCGGCGCCTTTGTCAAACGGCGCTTTCAGCTCGTCCGCCGATTTGGTCTCAACGGTAATTTCCGGCTTGTCCTCGGAGCCCTTTCTCGCGATAAATTTCGCTTCGCCGCCCGACACAACCGGAATCTCGGTCTTTTTGCCCTTGGAAATTTTAACGGTCGGCTGGCCGTCGATCGGCGTATTCGCGGCGAGCATCGTCTTCAGTTCGAAGTTGTTGAAGCCGTAGTCCAGCAGCTTCCGGGTTTCCTGGAACCGCTTCGGCTCCGTCTTCGCGCCCATGACGACGCTGATCAGCCGCATGCCGTTGCGGACGGCCGTACCCGTGAAGCAATAGCCCGCTTCGTTCGTATGCCCCGTTTTCAGACCGTCCAGCCCCGGATAGACGTACGGCTGCATGTTAGCCGTGCCTTGGTACGTCTCCAGCATCCAGTTCCAGTTCGTCATCTCGGTTTTATCCCGTTCCCTCAGCTTCAGCTTCGGGATTTTCGTATATTCCAGCACCTGGGGATGGTCCAGAATGATGCGGCGGGCCAAGATCGCAGCGTCGCGGGCCGTCATGACGGTCTCGCCCGGCAAGCTGCTCGGATTTAATTTATCGGTCATATACCTGGGCAGCCCGGTGGACGTAATAAAGTTCGCCCCGTCGGACATCCCGATTTTCCTCGCGGTTTCGTTCATCTTGCGGGCGAACGCTTCCTCGGACCCCTCGAGGAATTCAGCCAGCGCGATTGTCGCGTCGTTGCCGGAGTAGATCGACATCGCTTTAAACATCTGATCGACCGTCAGCTTCTCGTTCGCCGCGAGCAATCCGCCCGAACCGCCTACGCTGGCTGCGTATTTGCTGGTCGTAACCATGTCGTCCCATTTGATTTTGCCGGATTCGATCGCTTCCATGACGAGGTATTCCGTCATCATCTTGGCCATGCTGGCGGGTTCGCGCAAGGTGTCGGCGTTGTATTCATAGATCACTTGGCCGGTCGTGGCTTCTATCAAAATAGCGCTCTCCACCTCAAGATTTAAAGCAGGAGCTTCTGCGGCATAGGTCTTGGGCATAGAGGCTTGTATGGATACGGATGCGGCCTGTACGAGCAGGGATACCGATAAGATCTGAGCCACACGCTTGGCATACGTCTTGAATCGTGCGTTCATATGAAACTACTTCTCCTTTCCGAGAATCGGATTGTTTAATTGTACCACACCCTCCCCCTCAAAAAAAGAACAGAGCCCCCGAGACGGGGACTCTGCCGCCAAGCAAATTTTTACAGATAATAGTTCGGCGCTTCCTTCGTGATTTGCACGTCGTGAGGATGGCTTTCGCGCAGGCCGGCGCCGGTAATGCGAATGAATTGCGTCTCGTTTTTGAGCGCCTCCAGATTGGGGGCTCCGCAATATCCCATGCCTTGCACGAGACCGCCGACGAGCTGATGAATCGTGTCTTTCAGCGGGCCCTTGTAAGGGACGCGGCCTTCGATGCCTTCCGGCACCAGCTTCGAGTCGCCTTCCTGGAAGTAGCGGTCTTTGCTGCCGTCGCGCATCGCGCCGAGCGATCCCATGCCGCGGTAAACCTTGAACTGACGGCCTTGGTAAATTTCCGTTTCGCCCGGGCTTTCTTCCGTACCCGCGAACAGGCTGCCGATCATGATCGCATCGGCACCGGCCGCGATCGCTTTCGTAATATCGCCGGAGTACTTGATGCCGCCGTCGGCGATAATCGGGATGTTATATTGACGGGCGACCGTCGCGCAATCGTAGATCGCCGTCACTTGCGGCACCCCGATACCGGCGATAACGCGGGTCGTACAGATCGATCCCGGTCCCATGCCGACCTTGATGACGGAAGCCCCTGCTTCGATCAGGTCGCGCGTGCCTTCCGCCGTCGCGACATTGCCTGCGATAATCGTCAGATCCGGATACGCCGCGCGAAGCTTGCGGACGGTCTCGACCACGTTCTTGTGGTGGCCGTGCGCCGAGTCTACGACAAGCGCGTCTACGCCGGCTTCGACGAGCGCCGCGGCCCGTTCCATGACATCTTTGGACACGCCCACAGCCGCGCCGCATACGAGGCGACCTTGGCTGTCTTTTGCGGCTCTCGGAAATTGAATGGCCTTTTCGATATCTTTAATCGTAATGAGACCTTTCAGCTCGTTCAATTCCGTGACAAGAGGCAGCTTCTCGATCTTGTGCTTCTGCAGAATCACTTCCGCTTCCTGCAGCGTTGTCCCTACCGGCGCGGTAACGAGATTTTCGCGTGTCATAACTTCCTTGATCTTGATCGAGTAATCATGAACGAAACGCAAGTCCCGGTTGGTCAAGATTCCGACCAGCTTATTGTTCGAGTCGACAATCGGCACACCGGAGATCCGGTATTTGCCCATCAGTTCTTCTGCATCGTATACGTGATGTTCCGGCGTCAGAGAGAAGGGGTTCGTGATGACGCCGCTCTCGGAGCGTTTCACCCGATCCACTTCTTCAGCCTGCTGCGCAATGGACATGTTTTTATGAATGATGCCGATGCCGCCCTCGCGCGCGATCGCAATCGCCAATTTGGATTCCGTCACCGTGTCCATGGCCGAGCTGATCAGCGGAATGTTCAACTTCAACGTATCGCTGAGACGCGTACTGACATCGATTTCCTTCACCCCGAAAACATCGGATTTACGGGGAATCAGCAGTACGTCGTCAAACGTCAGCCCTTCCTTGGCGAACTTGGTTTCCCACACAGAATTGTACCTCCTCACGAATCTTGAAAACCGGTTTGAAAATGTATTAGAGACATCTTATCAAAACACCCTATAGGGGTCAAGCGAGCAACCGTCAAAATAACTGCCAGAATAGCATTCCCTTGGAAGCGGAGATCTAGCCATTCATTCATCACCACGATACATATGAAAAAAGCGAGCCCCCCGCTCATTCGAGCTGAGGACTCGCTATCGCTTGGCAGCGTCCTACTCTCCCAGGACCCTTCGGTCCAAGTACCATCGGCGCTGGAGGGCTTAACGGTCGTGTTCGGGATGGGTACGCGTGGTTCCCCTCCGCCATCGCCACCAAACGCTCAGCGTTGCACGCTAAAAACTGGATGCGAACTTATCGTTTCTGCTTCCGCTGCCGCTCATCGCGGCTCGCCAGATGAAACCCTCGACCGATTAGTATTCGTCAGCTCCACGCGTTGCCGCGCTTCCACCTCGAACCTATCTACCTCGTCGTCTTCA
>NZ_VCQZ01000015.1 GCF_005938195.1 Paenibacillus thermoaerophilus | reverse complement strand
TAAAGTGGCTCATAGGGGCTTTCTCCTTCTTGGTGTGTTGTCGGCAAACATCACTTTACCAAGGGAGAAGCTCTTTTTCTATGTTCGCTTTTTCCATTTCCTACCCCCACGGAAATTTTACACTAACATGCGGGGACAAGCGCAAAAAGGCGTATGCGCCGCGGCCGGTCCGGCAATCTTTACCGGAGTGCGGCCGCACGCCAACCCGCTTCGGTCATCCGTATGCGACATGGGCGTATGTAAAAAGCCTGCCTCCCCGAAGGGACGGCAGGCCGGCTGACCGACTAAATAAAACGATCCGGATTGGACAAATTACTTAATGAATTCCTGAACCCACACGCCGTTGTAATAAGCGACGCCGATCGTCGTAAAGTTGCTGTTCAGGATGTTCGCGCGGTGACCCGGGCTGTTCATCCAAGCGTTCATGACTTCTTGCGGCGTGCGTTGGCCTTTGGCGATATTTTCCCCGGCGTAAGTGAATTTAATGCCGTAAGAACGCATCATGTCGAACGGAGAACCGTACGTCGGAGACGTATGGCTGAAGTAATTGTTGTGGTACATGTCTTTCGCTTTGTCAAGCGCAACCTGATTCAGCTTGGCGTTGTTCGACGCAAGCGCGGGCAGGCCGGCTTTGCTGCGTTCGACGTTTACGAGACGCACGACTTCGGCCGCATATTCGCTTTGCGCTTTATCCGCCGCCCCGCCTCCGGACGTGTTGCCGCCGGTAGCGCCATTGTCCGGCTTCGCGGGCGTTGTCGTACCCGGATTGGACGGTTTCGCAGGTTTCGCAGGCGTCGTCGCGCCGTTATCCGGCTTTGCCGGCGCTGTCGTGCCCGGGTTCTTCGTACCGACGTTCGGAATGTAGATTTTCAGTCCTTCCCAGATTACGTTGCAGTCGGCCAGTTGACCGTTGGTTCCCAAAAGCTTATTCAAATCGATGCCGTATTTTTGGGCGATCTGATACAGGGTGTCACCTTTTTTTACCGTATAGGTAGCTGCGGACGCCGGCTGAACCGCTAATGCGCTTGCAACCACTAAAGTGCCGGCTACGATTAACGACTTGCTCCATTTCCGATTCAACATGAGTGAAAAATTCCTCCTTGTATGGCCTGCGAGGTTAGCTGACGGGTTCGGTCGAAGGATCGCCCGGCTGCGGATACCCGCAGCTTCACCCCGAATGCTTGGTTCCCCCGCGCCCCGTAGGACTTCGGCCGTCTTCGTAATGGGTGTCGATCACAACCCCCATTCTAGCAGACTATTACAAGAAGGACATCCCACAAATCATGGAATGGAAGATTTAGGAGACAGTTTCCACCTCGCCGACGTTATTTCAGGCGCTCCGGATTCAGCCCTTCCAGCTCGGGCACGACAAACCGTCCGTCCTTCCGGATCAGCCGGCCGTCAAACCAGATTTCCCCGCCGCCGTATTCGGGCCGCTGGATGCAGACCATATCCCAGTGGATCGCGGAGCGGTTGCCGTTATCCGTCTCCCGGTAGCAGTCGCCGGGCGTGAAGTGGAAGCTGCCGTCGATTTTCTCGTCGAACAAAATGTCTTTCATCGGCTCCCGGATATACGGATTGAAGCCGATCGCGAATTCGCCGATATACCGCGCGCCTTCGTCCGTATCGAGCACTTTGTTCAACCGCTCGGTGTCGTTGGCCGTCGCCTTCACGATTTTGCCGTTCTCGAATGTGAGTTCGATTCCTTCGAACGTAAAGCCGTTGTACAGCGTGGGCACATTGTATCGGATCGTGCCGTTTACGGAATCGCGCACCGGAGCCGTAAACACCTCTCCGTCCGGAATGTTGAACTCGCCGTCGCATTTGACGGAGGAGATGCCGGCGATCGAAAACGTCAAGTCCGTGCCCGGCCCGACGATGCGCACCTGTTCGGTCTTATCCATCAGCTCTTTGAGCGGGTCCATCGCCTTGGACATCGCTCTGTAATCCATCGTGCAGACGTCGAAATAAAAGTCCTCAAACGCCTCCGTGCTGCGGTTGGCCGCTTGCGCCATCGACGCGTTCGGATAACGCAGCACGACCCACTTCGTTTTCTGGACGCGCGTATCGAGGTGCACGCTCTTCATGTATATCGAGTTGTAGGCGCCCATGTGCTCGCCGGGAACGTCGGACAACTCGTTCAGATTGTCGCCGCCGCGGATGCCGATATAAGCGTCCATCCGTTCCATCTGGTACCGGTCGTAATCCGCCCACAGCTTCAACTGCTCGGGAGTCGCGTCCAACAGCAATTGACGCGTGATCTCGGGATGACGCAGGTTGACGTAAGGATGGCCGCCCGCCGCCCGGACCTTCTTGATCAATTCCTTCACAAGCGGCCGGTCGATGCCGATCGCTTCGATCAGCACATGTTCGCCGGGCTGCACTCTCGTCGAATAGTTCACCAGCACGTCGGCCAGTTTGGTCAATCGGGGATCCACCATCGTAAATAACCACCCTTCGGCTATGATTCAACCGCATCATAGCCGAAGGGCGGATGAAAGTCAAATCGCTTTGGAATCGCCGTCCGCGGCAGCGGAGATGCCGCTCGGGGAGCCGTTGCCGAGTGTCTTGCCGGCCAAGCCTTTGATGAGCTGCTCGACGTCGAGGCCGGAGACGCTCTTGAGCATTTCGGGAGCCGTCGCCATCAGCGAGGTGACGTAGTTGCTGACCCGCGCCGCTCCTTCGCCGTTGCCCGTATCGACGACGGTCAGCTTGTCGATCGCCGAGATCGGCGCCGCCACTTTGCCCGCAAGTTCCGGCAGCATCTTGACGATCAGGTCGAGCACGGCCGCCTGGCCGAATTTCTCGAACGCTTCGGCCAGCTTCTCCTTGGCCTCCGCCTCCGCTATGCCGCGGAGCCGGACGACTTCGGCTTCGGCGGAGCCTTTGGCCCGTTCCGCGTCCGCGATGGCGAGACCCTCCAGCCGCTTCTGCTCGGCGATCGCTTTCGCTTCCGCCTCGATCCGGTACTGCATCGCGTCCGCTTCACGCATGCGCTTCGCTTTCTCCGCCTCGGCGGCCTGCTCGACCGCGTAGCGGTCGGCATCGGCTTTTTTCTTGACCTCGGCGTCGTACTGCTTCTCCCGGCGCAAAATTTCTTTCGCTTCCAGGTCGATCTCCCGCTCCTTGCGGACGAGCTCGACCTTCATCTGCTCTTCGACGACGCTCTGCTTGGAGCGGGCTTCCTGAATGTGATAAGCCTGATCCGCTTCCGCTCTCGCCATATCCTGCTCTTTTTTGAAGGAGGCGACCTTCAGTTCCTTTTCTTTGGTCGCTTCGGCGATATTCGTATCGCGGACGAGCTCGGCCTTCTGTCCTTCTTCCTCCGCTTTCGCCTTCTCGATGCGCGCGTCCCGAATCGCTTGCGCCTGGGCGATGTCCGCGTCGCGCTTGACCGCCGCGATCCGCGGCTTGCCGAGCGCTTCGAGATAGCCGTGCTTGTCGCGGACGTCCTTGATGGTGAACGAGACGATCTGCAGCCCCATCTTCTTCAGATCCTTCGCGGCGACGGCCTGCACCTCCTGCGCGAACTTGTCCCGGTTACGGTACACTTCCTCCACCGTCATCGAACCGAGAATGGCGCGCAAATGGCCTTCCAGCACTTCCTGCGCCTCCGCCTTCAGCGCTTCCGTCGGCTTGCCGAGAAACTGCTCCGCCGCCGTGGCGACGTCTTCGATGGAGCTGCCGATCTTGATGATCGCGACGCCGTCCGTGATCACCGGAACGCCTTGCTCCGTGTACACTTCCGGCGTGTTGACGTCCAGCTTGTGCGACAGCAGCGACAAAAACTGCGCCTGCTGGAAAATCGGCAGAATAAACGCGCCGCCTCCCCGCACAATCTTGATCCGGCGGCCGCCGTCATCGCCCGACACGTTGGCGCTTCCGAGGAACGATCCGGTAACGATCATCGCCTCGTCCGGTCCGACGGTTTTGTACCTGGCCCAGAAGGCCAAGCCCAACACGATAATCACACCGACGACAATTCCCGGGACCAGCAGTACATCCTGCATGCAACCCTCTCCTCTCCATTTGATTGTAAGGCGGTTTGCTGTCGAACGGGGCAGAACGTCAGTCGAACCGGGTTACCCGAAGCGTATGGTCCCGAACCTCCACGACCACGATGCGGGCTCCCGCTTCCAGCGGCGTTCCTTCGAAGCTTTCCGCGATCTGGTTGGTTCGGGACGCTCCGACCGTTACGAGCACCTCCCCGACGCCTCCGGCCGGAATCGGCACAATCACTTCGCCGATGCTTCCCGCGAGGTCGCCGACGGAAAACGCGGTGGACGTCTCGGTCCGCTGCATCGGCTTCACGTACCCCAGATACAGCGCGGCGGAGACGATTGCCGCGATCGCCAGGGCGGCCGCCGCCGTCCACCAGCCGTTCAGCGGCGTCAACCTGTCCAGCGCCCATCCGGCCCCTCCGAAGGCGGTCAGTCCGGCGACGAGCACCGGCGCCTGAAACCAAGCAGGGCCTTCGAGCGACAAAAAGTCGAGAGCGCCATCAACCGCGCCGCTCAAGATGTCGCCGAATAGGACCGTGACGATGGCATACAGCGCACCGAACGCTACAAGTCCGATATAGAACTCCGTCATCCGCTCGGCCTCCCTCCGATCCAGATGCCATTTCATACGCCCCATCCGGGGAAATGTTTCAAAAATGTGACAAAAAATCCAGCGGCGCTCCGAATATCCTTGCCGGATATCGAAGCGCCGCCTGTTAGCCGCGATGGAATATTCGGATTTTCTGAATCAGGACGGGGCCTCGGGAAGAAGGACAAGCCCCCGTTCCGACGCAAGCAGCTTGCCTTGCAAGACGGTTTTATGGCCGATGCGCGGACGGCCGCAGCTTCTCTCGCCGCAAGCCACTTCCAGCGATCCCGTGGAATCCGCCAACAGCAGACGGTTCTCCGGTCCGGCGATCCATTCTCCGCTGATTTTGACCGTCTGTCCGGGCATCGTGGAAGCCTCCAGCACCGTCAACGCCGGAATCGAACCAACCTGCGCCGGCGGCACATGCCGCGGCTCGTGCTGGACGTTTGCCATCTCCCTTGGGACGGGCCCGCGGGCCATTGCGATCGAAGTGACCAGAACGGCCGACGCCCCCAGCAAAATCAGCCCGGCCCACCGCTGCGGCTTGTGCAGGAAAGATCCGTACATGTTCGTCCGCCTTTCGTCTTCGCGTTGCGCGCTTGATACTTCCATCGTAAAGGCGGATTGTTAGGTACGGTTCATCGGCGCGTTAACGATATGTAAAATCATTCGGGCCCCAGCGGATATTCGGACACGGCCATCGTCTGCAGCAACCGCATCCCCGCCGGCCGGCGCAAATACCGCCGAATCGAGCCGTCCAGCGCGGATACAATCCACCGTCCGGAAGCGCGATACCCGCGCGGCTGATATTGCTCAGTCCCGCCGTCGCCCATACTTGCAGCGAGGCCTGCTCGTCCGTGATCGCGCACGTGCCCGCGTCCGCGACGTAGGCGGCCGTCAGCATCCCGCATGAGCGATCGGGCGCAAATCCCCGGCCGCTCAGAAACGCCCTCATCTCTTCCGCAGGATCGTGGCAGGAATAAGTTTGGTCCACCTGCCGGTTCACGATCGCCGTCGCGCCTGCGGTGAAACCCCCTCCCCAGATCGAGGAGTTCAGCGCGCGCAGGACCGTCCCGCCGGCCGCTTCGACCGCGAGATAGGCCCCTCCCTCCTGCGGCGCGACGACCCGGGCGGTGATGCCCGGAAGTTTGCTGGCGACGGTATCGGTTGGATGGATCATCGGGCGACAGCTCCTCGTTCAAACGTTTCTTTCATTGTGGGCCGCCCCCGTCCACTTTTGCAGCAGCCACTTCGTAAATGCCAACGTCTCCCGGGCTTTATGCCACGGCTCGAACAGCACTTCCGAATCGGTCGTGCTGACTTTCGGATTCTCGTAGCCCACATGCCGCATCATATTCAATGCCCTTGCGCCGTGATAGGAATGGGTGACGACGACGGCTGTGCGCCAATTATTTAACTCCATTAATCTTTTGCTGTATAAAATATTTTCGTAAGTGCTTGTGGACTCCGTCTCCATCACGATCCGTTCTTCCGGCACGCCTTGCTCCACCAAGTACCGGCGCATGCCTTCCGCCTCCGGTATTGAGCCGTTGCCGAGTCCGCCGGATACGATCCAGTTCTCCGCCACGCCCGCCCTGTACAGACGGACCGCATGGTCGAGCCGCTCGCGCAGGGCCGGGCTCGGGCGATCGTTCCAGAGCGCCGCTCCCAGCACGATGCCGACGTCCGCCCGCTCGGGATCGGGCATCGCCTCCACACGGCAGATGCGCACCTGGATCCACGTGGTCCATGCGATCGCCAGCGCCATAACAAGCGCTGCTGTCCGCCTTACTCGCTTCCAACGCTTGCTTTTCGCCATGGTCCGCCTCCCGTTTATCCTAATAATAAAAGCTCCCGCGTTCGCGAGAGCTTGTGTCGGTCGCAGCCAGCCGGCCCCCGGGATTCAAATCCCGCATGAAGCCGCCGATTCCGGGGCCGAGTCGTCCATCTCGATTTTTTCCGACACGATGTCCCGGATCTCGTTAAAAATCAGTTGGAGCAAATAGTTCAGATCCTGCTGCGTCTGTTGGAATTGCTGCACCAGCGGCACTTCGTCGAGCTGGTCCTGCAGCTCGGCAATTTCGTTTTCGATTTTTTCCACCATCTTTTGATTTTGGAAATGCTCGAAAGCGACCGCTTCTTTTTGTTTTTTCTTGATCTGCTTGATGAGATTTTGAACGTGCTCGTGGTTCGCAATTTTGCGCTCGGCTTCCTTGAACACCCGAACTTCCTCGGAGGTGGCGATCAGCTCGGCCAGTTCTTTCGCTTTGGCAAGGATGTCCTCGCGAACGACCAGATCGGTCACGCGGTATTTCGGGATCGAGCACGCATGATCGTGATCGTGGTCGTGATCATGGCCATGATGATGGTCATGGGAATGAGTGGACATGGGATGGCATCTCCTTTGATTAGATCGCTTCGGCCTCGAGTTCCGCCTGAACTCTCTCGCCTTTCAGCGTCCATGTCTGTGCGGACGTAATCCGGACTTGGACGAACTGCCCGATCAGCGATTTCGGTCCTTGGAAGTGAACGAGCTTGTTCGTGCGGGTACGGCCAGACAGCACGTCCGGATTCGTCTTGCTTTCGCTTTCGACAAGCACTTCGACGACCTGGCCGGCGAGCTTCTGGTTGCTCTTGAGGCTCAATTCCGCCATCAGGGAGTTCAGACGCGCAAGACGCTCCTTCTTGACCTCCATCGGCACGTTGTCCTCCATAGCGGCCGCAGGCGTGCCGTCACGGGGCGAATAAATGAAGGTGAAGGCGTTGTCGAAGCCCACCTCTCTCACCAGCGAGAGCGTCTCCTCGAATTGCTCGTCCGTCTCTCCCGGGAAGCCGACGATGATGTCCGTCGTCAGCACGACGTCGGGAATCGCCGCCCGGATCTTGTTCACGAGCGTCAAGTATTGCTCGCGCGTATACTTGCGGCTCATCCGCTTGAGCACTTCGCTGCTGCCCGACTGCACCGGCAGATGAATATGCTCGACGAGATTGCCTTTGCGCGCCAGCACTTCGATCAGATGATCGTCGAAATCGCGCGGATGCGACGTCGTAAACCGGACGCGCGGAATATCGATTTTCTGCACGTCGGCCATCAGATCGCCAAACGTATAGTCGATGTCTTCGAAGTCTTTCCCGTACGCATTGACGTTTTGACCGAGCAGCGTAATCTCCTTGAAGCCTTGACGGGCCAGCTCGCGCACCTCGGCCAGCACATCCTGCGGCCGGCGGCTGCGCTCCTTGCCGCGCGTATACGGCACAATGCAGTACGTGCAGAATTTGTCGCAGCCGTACATGATATTGACCCAAGCCTTGATGCCTTCGCGTTTTTTGGGCAGATTTTCGACGATGTCGCCCTCTTTGGACCACACCTCGACAACCATTTCCTTGCTGAAATACGCTTCCTTCAACAAAGCCGGAAGGCGGTGGATATTGTGCGTGCCGAAGATGACGTCGACGTGCGCATGCTTCTGAAGAATGCGGTTGACGACCGATTCTTCCTGCGACATGCAGCCGCAGACGCCCAATATAAGGGACGGCTTCTCCAGCTTCAGCGACTTAAGGTGGCCCAGCTCGCCGAACACTTTGTCCTCCGCGTTTTCGCGGATCGCGCACGTATTGAGAAGAATGACATCCGCTTGACGGCGGTCGTCCGTCCATGTATAGGCCATTTCTTCAAGCATGCCCTTCATAACCTCGGTGTCATGCTCGTTCATCTGGCAGCCGTACGTCTGAATATGATAATACTTGCCTTCGCCAAGCGTCCGAAGCTCGTCCGGGATCGAAGCGCCGTACAAAACTTGGACGTCCTCTTTCCCCCGTTTTTTGGCATCTTTCAACGAGGGAGGCTGGAAGTATTGCGAATAATCCTTCGTTGTTGTCATCGGGCGAACCCTCCACTAGAGATTCATCCATTCATTATAACACCGTTTCTCGCCCGATTTCAAAATAAAAAATTCGGATCGACTAGTTGTCGGCGTCCAAAATCTCCGCCAGATCGCCGGTTTTGACCCCGGCGGCGTTCGCCTCGTCCGTATCGATATGCATGTCGAGGGCGAACGTGTCGTGCACGCGGGCGATGACGTCCTCGAAGATCAGCGGGCGCTCGCCGCGCACTCTCACGCGCAGCTTCTGCTTGTCGGCGATGCCCCAGGCTGCCGCTTCGGACGTATGAAAGTGGATATGCCTCGCCGCTATGATGACCCCCTCTTCGATGGTCACACGGCCGGCCGGTCCCTCCAGCTCGATGCCCGGAGAGCCAGCGATATCCCCGGATTCGCGAACCGGCGGCTGCACGCCCAGCACATAGCTGTCGGTACGGGATATTTCCAGCTGAGTCCGGCTCCGGGCAGGCCCCAAGATGCGCACCTTGTCGAACCTGCCTTTCGGTCCGATCACGGCCACCGTCTCTTCGGCCGCGAACTGTCCGGGTTGGGACAGCGGCTTCATCGGCTTGAGCTGGTATCCCGGACCGAACAGCGCCTCCACGTGCTCGGCCGATAAATGAATATGTCTGGCGGAAACGCCGATCGGTACTTGTTTCATTAGCGACTTTCACTCCTTGGATATATCTCATCCTCATTCTACCACACAACCGGGCCGTTCTATGCCGCCGGGCTTGTCATTTCTGTTAACAACAAGCAAAAACGCGCGCCGATCGGTTGGCGCGCGTCTGGAACGATTGATTGCGATTATTTGAATTCGGCCAGCAGCTTCTGGAAGTCTTCTTCCGAGATCTCCAGCGGTTGCTTGCAAAGCGCTTCTTTCGGGAAGTTCGGTACGAGATTTTCGTAGCTGACTTTTTCTTTGTTTTGATAGATCAGGCCCGTCAGCATGCCGTTTGTCTCCATGATTTTCGCCATGGCGGCCGCCCGGTTGGTCGGATCGTAGTCCGGAATTTCGTCGAGATCAACGATGTTTTCCTTGAACCATTCGTACGTGTTCACTTTGTTGAAAGTGACGCACGGGCTGAAGATGTTGACGAAGGAGAAGCCGTTGTGCTTCAGCGCCGCTTCGATTACGGCCGTCAACTGCTTCAGGTTGCTGGAGAACGACTGCGCCACGAACGTCGCGCCGGCGGCAAGCGCCATTTCAAGCGGAGACAAAGCCGGTTCGATGGAGCCTTGCGGCGAATATTTCGCGTTGATAAAGCCTTGCGCGCTGCGGGGCGAGTTTTGGCCTTTGGTCAGACCGTAAATTTGGTTGTCCATGACGATATACGTGATATCGATATTCCGGCGGATTGCATGCACCGTGTGGCCCATACCGATGGCGAAGCCGTCGCCGTCGCCGCCCGAAGCGATAACAGTCAGCTCGCGGTTCGCCATTTTCAGGCCTTGGGCGATCGGCAGCGCGCGGCCGTGAATGCCGTGCAAGCCGTACGCGTTGATATAACCGGAGATCCGGCCGGAGCAGCCGATGCCGGATACGATAGCCAACTGTTCGGGCTCCAGACCGACGTTAGCCGCGGCGCGCTGAATAGCCGCTTGAACGGCGAAGTCGCCGCAGCCCGGGCACCAGTTCGGTTTTACGTTATTACGAAAATCCTTCATTGTCGCCATGTCAGTTCAGCCCCTTGCAAGCTTCGTAGATATGCGACGGCAGGAACGGGTTTCCGTCGTACTTCAGGAAGCTTTGGATTTTATCGTGAATGCCGGTGTGCAGCTTAATTTGATTGGCAAGCTGGCCGGTCGCGTTGTTCTCGATCACAAGCACTTTTTTCGCTTGCTGCAGATGCGGAATCAGCAGGTCTGCCGGGAACGGGGCGATCTGGCGAACCGTAATATGGTTCGTCGTGATGCCTTCTTCCGCCAGGCGGCGGCGGGCTTCGTCGATCGTTCCTCCGGTGGAGCCCATGCCGATGACCAAAATGTCCGGCGACTCGTTCGGCGCGTCCACATGGATCGGATTCGTGATCCGCAGGTTTTGAAGCTTCTTCAACCGTTTGTCCATCATTTTCTTACGGTTGACCGGGTTTTCCGACGGGCGACCTTCCTGATCGTGCTCGACGCCGGTTACGTGGTGGATACCGTTTTTCACGCCAGGGAGAACGCGAGGCGAGATGCCGGATTCCGTAAATTCGTAACGTTTGAACAGTTTGCCTTCTTCCTGCGGCGGCACTTCCGTAACCAGCGCGCCGCGGTCGATCTTGACGCGGCTCAGATCAAGCGGCTCTGCGGATTGCTTGCCGAGCGACAGCTGAAGGTCGGTTACGACGATTACCGGGCATTGGTACACTTCCGCAATGTTGAAGGCTTCGACCATATCGTAGAAGCATTCTTCGATCGTGCTCGGCGCGATCACGACCTTCGGAATCTCGCCGTGCGTGCCGTAAATCATCTGATTGATGTCGGATTGCTCTTGTTTCGTCGGCAGACCGGTCGAAGGACCGCCGCGCTGCGTGTTGACGATGACCAGCGGGGTTTCGGTCATGCCGGACAGGCCGATCGCTTCCATCATCAGCGACAGACCCGGGCCCGCCGAAGCGGTGAAGGAGCGTACGCCGCCATAGTTGGCGCCGAGCGCCATCGTAACGGCCGCGATCTCGTCCTCCGTCTGAATGACCGTCCCGCCGAATTTAGGCAGCCGTTTGATCAGATATTCCATGATTTCGGACGCCGGCGTAATCGGGTAAGCCGCCATAAACCGGGCTCCAGCCGCGATGGCGCCGAGGCCGATCGCGTCGTTGCCGATCATAAACAGCTTTTGCTTGCCGTCGGCCGGCAGAAGCTCGAATTCCTTCAGCGGACCGCCGGCCAGCTCCAGCAGGTGCTTCGCGCCTTGGCGCACGGCTTCCACGTTTTTCTCGACGACGGCGGGGCCTTTGCGGCCGAATTCTTCTTCTACCGCTTTATTGAACACGTCCAGCGACAAGCCGAGCAGAGCCCAGGCGGCGCCGGAAGCGGCCATATTCTTAAACAGGGAAGTACCGAGATCTTCCGCGATTTTCGTAATCGGTACAGGGAACAATCGTGCGTCTATGCCTTCCGGCAGAGTCGGGTTGAACTTGGCGTCCGCCACGACAACGCCGCCCGGGCGAAGCTCGTGAACGTTCAGGTCGATCGTTTCTTGGTCGAACGCGACCAGAATGTCCAAGTCGTCGGAAATTGCTCGAATCGGTTTTACGCTAATACGGATTTTGTTGTTCGTGTGTCCGCCCTTGATCCGGGAAGAAAAGTGACGGTACCCGTACAGGTAGTACCCCAGACGGTTGAGCGCGGTCGAAAAGATTTTATCCGTCGACTCGACGCCTTCACCCTGCTGCCCGCCAATTTTCAAAGACAGTTGACTAATCACGAAAGTCCATCTCCTTTTGGGCCTGTCAGTGACTGCAAAACGACGTTTATCGCTTGCGATAAAAAATCAGTATCAATCCTGTTAAAATTCTATGTCCACACGGGCAAAAATGCAAGGGATTTCATCCAAATTAAAGCATAGCATTTTTCGATTAAATTCATACCGATAATAGATGAATATTTGCGTCAGCCATCTTGGGGCGGAATGAAAACGAATACTTTTGGACCGCTTGTCCGACCTGATGAAACCGGAGTTTCTTAGCGTGAAACTCCGTAGACGGACTCTACGCATCGGCAGGCAAGTGGCGCAGCCAGAACCGCTCCCAATTCTCATGCAGAAACCATCTCGCCTTCTCGATTCCGTAACGGCGGACAAGCAGCCTTTCCAACTGCCGAAAATGCCCGGGATGCTCCAAGCCGGCGGCATGGCTGTCGATCCCGTCAAAATCGGAACCGAACCCGACATGCTGCTCTCCCCCCAGCTCGATGACCCGGTCCAGGTGCGGCAAGACGTCTTCGATCCCCGCCCCGCCCCCGTTCCTCAGAAACCAGGGCACGAACGTCAGCCCGATCATGCCGCCGAGCCCGATCAGCGTCGCAATCTGATCGTCCGTCGCATTCCGGGGATGCCCGCATACGGACCGGGCATTCGAATGGGAGGCGAGAAGCGGCTTGCCGTGGCGGGCCGCGAGCTCGGCCGCGTCCGCGAAGGCCGCATCCGACAAATGCGATACATCTACAAGCATGCCCAAACCCATACATTCTTCAACCGTCGTCCGTCCGGCCGTTGTCAATCCGCCGCCTCTCGGCTCCATGACGCCGTCGGCCGCCCAGTTGGCGTGATTCCAGGTCAAGCCGAGCATCCGCACGCCAAGCCGGAAGGCCGTTCGGAGACGTTCCGGCACAGCTTGGAGACAGTCGGCTCCTTCCAGGGTCAAGATGGAGCCCCGCAAGCCCTCGCGAATGACCCGTTCGAGATCGGCCCGCCGCCGAATCGGCACGAAACCCGCGGGCGATACGATGCGCCGTTCGTAGATGTCGATCGCCTCCAGCGCGCGGTCAAAGCTGCCCGCTTCGGGGCTCCCGCCCAAGAACACGGCAAAGCATTGGACGGAAACCCTGCCTTCCCTTAACGTCGGTTCGCAGACATCCAGATCGTGTTCTCTGCGCATAAACGAACAGTCGCTTCTTTTCATCAGCTTGTAGATCGCATCGCAATGAGCGTCAACCACCCGCATCGGAGCCCCACCCTTCCCGCTTGAAAATAAGAACAAGCTCCGGTCGGAGCTTGTTCGCGGCTGCGTTCGCGCTTGAACGGCCATCCGCCAATAAAAAAACCTCTAACGAGGCTGCTTCCCTTCAGCGACCGCGAATAGAGGAGATGAAATGCCGGATGCCCGTTTCGATAAGAAGCGACTCGGTCTTCATCACCGATGAAGGACGGAGCCGCTTCGTATGTCCCGTGTGCAGGAGTGTCGCGTTTGAATCGCTTTTTATCTGGGTTCGACAATCAGCTTGATGGCCGTCCGGTCTTCCCCGTCGATGACGATATCAGTGAAAGCCGGAATACAAATGAGATCCACCCCGCTTGGAGCGACGAACCCCCGAGCGATCGCCACCGCTTTGATCGCCTGATTCAAAGCGCCGGCGCCGATGGCTTGCAGCTCCGCTCCCCCCCGTTCCCGAAGCACCCCCGCCAATGCGCCTGCAACGGAATTCGGGTTGGATTTGGCTGAAACTTTTAATACGTCCATGGACACGTAACCTCCCCGGGGATTATGGATGGCTTCTAATATCCATATTTATTCGGGAACCGAGGCAATAATTCCTGCATCCGCCGGTATGAATTTTCTTAATAATCCGACGATTATGCGAGTTTATTCCATCCAAAACGTATCTTCGTCGTGGGCGATCGTCTGCACCTTCGTCGCCCGACCGGTCGCATCGTCGAATTCGGCCAGAACGGCATTAATCTGCCATTTGCCTTCGTCCACGACAAACCGCGCGGGCATCTGCGTCAGAAACTTGCCGATGACGGAGTTCCGCTCCATGCCCAGCACGCCGTCCCTCGGTCCGGTCATGCCGACATCGGTCAAATACCCCGTGCCTTGGGGAAGAATCCGCGCGTCGTTGGTTTGTACATGGGTATGCGTTCCGACGACCAGAGAGGCGCGGCCGTCCATATACCAGCCGAACGCGATTTTTTCCGAGGTCGCTTCGGCGTGCAGGTCGATCAGCTTGAAGCGGTATTTGGAAGCTTCGTTCCACAAAGCGTCGGCCGTGCGGAACGGGCATTCGAGCGGCGGGAGGAAGGTTCGGCCCTGAAGGTTCAGAACAAACAGCTCGTACCCGTTCGCACGGACGACCGTGAAGCCTCTGCCCGGCGTTCCCTCCGGGAAATTCGCGGGCCTGATCACGCGGCTCTCCTGATCGATCCACTCGTAAATGTCTTTATTGTCCCAGGTGTGGTTGCCCATCGTGATGGCATGAACCCCCGCATCCAGCAGGTCCTTGACGATGGCGGAAGTGATGCCCCGTCCTCCCGCGGCATTTTCGCCGTTCGCAACGATCAGATGCGGCTTGTACTTCTCCTTGAACTTCGGCAGCATGGTCCGGACGGCGTTACGCCCGGGCTGGCCGACGATATCTCCGATAAACAACAGTCTCATGTCGATTCCCTTTCTTTCCTGCGAACGGCGCCAAGCCGTCGGCGAAGAAAAAAGTGGCTGTCGCCAGCCACTCTTTTCTTCGCTTTATTTTGCATACTCCACGGCGCGAGTCTCACGAATGACCGTAACCTTAATGTGTCCGGGATAATCGAGTTCATTCTCGATTTTCTTCGTAATATCGCGCGCGAGACGGAACGCCTCCGCATCGTCGATTTTTTCGGGCTGCACCATAACGCGCACTTCCCGACCGGCTTGAATCGCATACGATTTCTCGACGCCTTCGAACGATTCCGTGATTGCTTCCAGTTTCTCCAGACGCTTGATATACGTCTCGAGCGTTTCTCTGCGCGCGCCGGGTCGCGCCGCCGAGAGGGCATCCGCCGCTCCCACCAGCATCGCGATAACCGAGGTCGGCTCGCAATCGCCGTGGTGCGAGGCGATGCTGTTGATCACTACCGGGTGTTCCTTGTACTTTTTGGCCAACTCGACGCCAATCTCCACGTGCGAGCCTTCCACCTCGTGGTCAAGCGCCTTTCCGATATCGTGAAGGAGGCCTGCACGCTTCGCCAACGTGATGTCCTCCCCGAGCTCTCCGGCCATCAGGCCGGCCAGATAGGCGACTTCCATCGAGTGCTTCAGGACGTTTTGACCGTAGCTCGTGCGGAATTTGAGCCGTCCCAAAATTTTGATCAAATCCGGGTGCAGCCCATGCACGCCGGTTTCGAACGTCGCCTGCTCGCCGTACTCGCGGATACGCTCGTCCACTTCCTTGCGGGACTTCTCGACCATTTCTTCGATCCGGGCCGGGTGAATCCGGCCGTCCGCGACGAGCTTTTCGAGCGAATTGCGGGCGATTTCCCGGCGAATCGGGTCGAAACCGGACAAAATAACCGCTTCCGGCGTATCGTCGATGATCAGGTCGATGCCGGTTAACGTCTCGAGAGCCCGAATATTGCGGCCCTCGCGGCCGATGATGCGACCTTTCATCTCTTCGTTCGGTAGCGTCACAACCGATACCGTCGTCTCCGCCACATGATCCGCCGCGCAGCGTTGAATCGCAAGCGTAATGATTTCCCGCGCTTTTTTGTCGGCCTCTTCCTTCGCTTGCAGTTCGATTTCCTTGATCATCTGCGCGGTCTCGTGACGAACCTCCTGCTCGACATTGGAGAGGATCAATTGTTTCGCTTCTTCCATCGTCATGCCGGAGATGCGTTCGAGCTCGGCTACCTGCTCCTTATACAAGCGATCGATTTGGGCCTGCGTTTCTTCAATTCTCTTCTCTTTGTTGGCGACCTGCTCCTCTTTTCGCTCCAGAGATTCCATTTTCTTATCCAGCGTTTCCTCTTTTTGCAACAATCGCCGTTCCTGCCGTTGAATCTCGTTACGACGTTCACGAATGTCTTTTTCAGCTTCGGTGCGGAATCTATGAATCTCGTCCTTCGCTTCCAACACCGTTTCTTTTTTCAAGGCTTCGGCGGCTTTCCGAGCTTCGTCGATAATTCGCTCGGCGGCTTGCTCAGCGCTTGAAATCTTCGCTTCAGCAAAGGATTTGCGGATAAAATAACCAATCCCAGCACCAAGTAGAAGACCACCAACGAGAGAGAGAACATAGCCTACCCAGGGGGGCATTCTGTCACCTCCTCGTTGAAACTCCAAGGGGTTAGCTTGGGACTTGCGGTTAAGCAATCTTGCGCGTTCTGCTGTTTCAAGCAGAACAGCCGTCATGTGAGCGCGAACGCTGTGACGTCCCGGTATGCCAGCCACAGAATTCTTGCTCGCATGGCGGCATTTCGATTCATTGGCGAATGGTTGGATCAGGTAAAAAATATACACAATTATTGTAGCGGCTATAAAAGATTCTTGTCAAGCATCGCCAAAAACGGCTTGCCATCGGGAGTGTGCCCGTTCGGCAAGCCGTTTATGCGTCGTCCTCGAACCAAACTTCTTCGTCCGCCGGGGCGCGGCCCGCCACCTTCGCGACGGCCTCCTGAACGATTCTCCCCGGATACCCGCGCCGGAGAAGATACGACTTGAGCTTGTGGCGGCGCACCCGTTCCTCTTCGTTTCGCAGCATCCGCCATTTCTTGACGGCGAGCCGGTAGGCGGAATCCGCTTCGCTGCCGTCCTCCAACTGATCCAGCGAGGCGGACACAAGCTCCGGCTCGATCCCCTTTTGCCGGAGCTCTTCGCGAATCCAGCGGCTTCCCCTGCCCTGAAATTCGAGGCGGTTGCGCGCCCACTGCCCGGCGAATGCCGCGTCGTCCAAATACCCGTGCTCGCCCAGCCGTTCAATCGTTTCCTCGATCAGGCCGGCGGCGTATCCTTTGCGGGTCAAGTAATCCCGCATCTCCTTGCGGGAACGGATGCGGCGCCCGAGCCAGGACAAGGCCGAGTTCCAGGCCAACTGGCGTTCCTCGGCCTCCAGCAACGCTTCCAGCCGGTCGTCGGTGATCCGGTCCCCCTTGGACAAGCGGTGGGAAACGAGCACATCCTCATGAACCGAGAAGGCGAACTCTCCGTCCAGGTAGATGTTGTAGCGCCGCTTGGCGCGCTTCTGCACCTCGATGGAAGTGATCGTGCGGCTCACTCAAACTCGTCCAGCAGATCGGCTTCGCTCTCGTCGTCGACGGACGGTTGCCCGACGTTCGGCTGCAGCATGGCCGCTTCCCGCACGCGGCGTTCGATTGCTTCGGCGATCTGTTTGTTCTCCTTGAGGAATTGCTTGGCGTTTTCGCGCCCCTGCCCCAACCGCTCGTTCTCGAACGAATACCAAGCGCCGCTCTTCACGATAATGTCCATCTCGGTCGCGAGATCGATGATGCTGCCCTCGCGCGAGATGCCTTCCCCGTACATGATGTCGATCTCCGCTTGCTTGAACGGCGGCGCGACTTTGTTTTTGACGACTTTGATGCGCGTCCGGTTTCCGACCATGTCGTTGCCCTGCTTGATCGTCTCGATGCGGCGCACGTCGAGGCGCACGGAAGCGTAAAATTTCAATGCCCGCCCGCCGGGCGTCGTCTCCGGATTGCCGAACATGACGCCGACCTTCTCGCGAAGCTGGTTGATAAAGATCGCGATGCACTTCGACTTGTTGATCGCACCCGACAGCTTGCGCAACGCCTGGGACATGAGCCGGGCTTGCAGACCCACGTGCGAATCGCCCATGTCGCCCTCGATCTCCGCCTTCGGCACAAGCGCGGCGACGGAGTCGATGACGATTATATCGACCGCTCCGCTGCGCACGAGCGCTTCGGCGATCTCCAGCGCCTGCTCGCCCGTATCCGGTTGGGAAAGCAGCAGCTCGTCGATGTTGATGCCGAGGTTTTTGGCGTATTGCGGGTCGAGCGCGTGCTCGGCGTCGATGAAGGCGGCTTGTCCGCCGATGCGTTGAACTTCCGCGATGGCATGCAGCGCCACCGTCGTTTTACCCGAGGATTCCGGTCCGTATATCTCGATGATCCGTCCCCGCGGAAAACCTCCGATGCCCAGCGCCAAATCCAGCGCGAGGGAGCCGCTGGATACCGTCTCCACTTGCATATGCGCCGATTCGCCAAGCCTCATGATCGAACCTTTGCCGAAATTTTTCTCGATATTGCGAAGCGCTTGCTCCAATGCTGCGCGGCGATCCGTCAAGCCACTCAATCCTTTCGCTCTTAGTGTGTAATCCCATCATACCTTGTTTTTGATGTCTTGCCAAGAGTTTTTTCGAACATACATTCGCTTTTTTGTTGGACACATCGAACAAGCGTTCGTTCCATGCCGCAAAAAAACACCGCAACAAAGATTCATTCTTCGTTACGGTGCTTCCGTCGTTAGGCCTATTATAGTCGAATCGGCCCCGATCGACAAGCCTGCCGTCTGTGACAAAATGGTGAACGGAGTCAACGGGCGTCGGACGGTGTCAGACGCCTCCACAGCCGGTACAACATCGATTTGGCCGCGCGAAGCTTGATAGTCTCCCGGTTGCCCGACAGCTTCAGCTCCCACACCTCCGGCCCGCCGCCGTCCGGTCCCGCGATGCCGACGTAGACGAGCCCGACCGGTTTGCCTTCGACTTCCGCAGGACCGGCCACTCCCGTCACGGAGACGCCCCAATCCGAGCCCAGGCGTTCCCGCACGCCGGCGGCCAGAGAAGCCGCCGTCTCCCGGCTGACCGCGCCCGGCGCGCCGTCCCCTTCGAGCAGCCGCCCGGGAACTCCCAGCATCTCTCTTTTGACCGCGTTCGTATAACAGACGACGCCTCCCGCGAACACGGCGGAGCTGCCCGGCACGTCCGTCAGCAGGCTGGCGAACAGCCCGCCCGTGCAGCTCTCGGCGGCCGCAACCGTCTCGCCGCGGGTCTTCAGAAGCTCGGCGACGATCTCCTCGATCGCCGCTTCCCGGTTCGCATACAGGTGCTCGCCCAAGCGGGACCGGATCTCCGCCTCGACCGGATCGAGCTTGGAGGCGGCCAGTTCCGGCGTCGCGGCGCGGGTGGTGAGACGGATGGTGACTTCGCCTTCCGAAGCGTAAGGCGCGATCGTCGGATCGCGCTGGGCCGAGATCAGGTCGATCAGCCGGTGCTCCAGCGAGGATTCGCCGATCCCGGCGAATTTCAGCATCCGCGAATGCAGCGGCTCGCCGGGCAGCTTGGCCAGCAGGAGCGGCTTCGCATAACGGTCGAACATCGGCTTCATTTCCTTGGGAGGCCCCGGAAGAATCACGAAGCAGCAGCCGCCGGCCTCCAACAGTTCGCCGACCGCCAAACCCGTGTCGTTCGGCAGCGGGGTCCCGCCTTCGATCAAGGCAGCCTGCCGTGCGTTGCTCTCCACCATCGCCACGCCGCGGGAACGGAACAGCTCCTCGATTTTGTCCAGCGACGGCTGATGCGTCACAAGCCGGAGACCGAGCACGTCCGCGATCACGTCTTTGGTCAGATCGTCCTGCGTCGGCCCGAGTCCGCCCGTGAAGACGATCACGTCGGCCCGCTCGCGCGCGATCGCGATCGCCTCTTTGAGTCGGCCCGGATTGTCGCCGACCGTGGTGTGATAGTACACGCCGATCCCGATTGCCGCCAGCTCGCGCGACAAGTATTGGGCGTTCGTATTGGCGATCTGTCCCATCAGCAGCTCTGTGCCAACCGCGATGATTTCCGCTTTCATCGGAATCCTCCCTGCCGTACGATCGAATATCAAGTCTGCGGGCCGGCCGACCGGCTCTGCTTCTCCCGGTTGGGATCAAGCAGCTCTTTGTTTTTTACGAAGTAAACGATGCCGGAATAAACGGTAATAATCGCCGCGGCCCAGCTCGCCACGAGATCGAACCGGAAATCGATGAAGTAAAACGGAAAGTTGTTGACCAGCAGCGCGATAATCGCGGTGATCTGAACGCCCGTTTTCCATTTGCCCAACCGGTCGGCGGCCATCACCTTGCCTTCGAGCAGCGCGATCTGCCTCAGCCCGGTTACCGCGAACTCGCGGCTGATGATGACGATGGCGATCAGCGCGTCCAGCTTGTCCATCTCCACCAGGGAGATGAGCACGGCCGCGATCAGCAGCTTGTCCGCCAGCGGATCGAGCAGTTTCCCCAAATTGGTGACCAGCTTGCGCGAACGCGCGATATATCCGTCCAGCTTGTCCGTGCTGGCGGCCAAAATAAACACCAGGGTGGCGATCACCTGATTCCAGGTGATGCTGTAGCCGAAGAACACAAGCGAAGACAAGTCGATGCGGACCAGCAAAAAAAACATGATGACCGGTATCAGGAAGATACGCGCAATCGTAATCCGGTTGGCAAGATTCATGCAAGAGCCTCCCCCGCCAAATCGAATTCGTATGAGTGGGTGATGCGAACCCGGCGAATCTCGCCGATATCCGCCGACGACACGCCCGATACGAACACTTCCCCGTCGATTTCCGGGGCGTCGTATTGCGTCCGGCCGATATATACGTCGTTCCGTCCGTCATACCGCTCCAGCAGCACATCGAGCTCTTTGCCGACAAAACGGCCGTTGCGCTCGGCGGCGATCTCGCGCTGCACTTCCATCAGCGTGTTTTGCCGCCATTCCTTCACTTCTTCCGGGAGTTGGTCCGGCAGGCGCGCCGCCGGCGTTCCTTCTTCCATGGAATACGAGAATACGCCCAGCCGGTCGAACCGGATTTCTTTCACAAAATCCACCAGCCGGTTGAAGTCTTCTTCCGTCTCTCCGGGGAATCCGACGATCAGCGACGTGCGGAGCGCCACATCCGGAATCCGTTCGCGGATGCGGGCGATCAGCTCGCGGGCGTCCTTCTGCCTGCCGGGACGGCGCATCCGTTTCAGAATCGCGTCCTCGCTATGCTGAAGCGGCATATCGACGTATTTGCAAATTTTCGGGTTGGAGGCGATCGTATCGATCAGCTCGTCGTTGAAAAATCCGGGGTACGCGTAATGCAGGCGCACCCACTCGACCCCGTCCACTTCGCTGACCCGGTTCATCAGCTCGGCCAGCATGAAGCGGTCGTAGAGATCGGTGCCGTAGTTGGTCGAGTCCTGCGCGATCAGGCTGATCTCTTTGACCCCTTGCTCCGCAAGAGTGCGGACTTCGGTTAAGACGGATTCGATGCTTCTGCTTCTGAATTTGCCGCGCATGGCGGGAATGCTGCAGAAGGTGCAGGCGTTGTCGCAGCCTTCGGCGATTTTGACGTAGGCGGTATACCGCGGCGTGCTTACGCGGCGGGGCAGCGCTTGCTCGTAATTGAACACGGGATTGCCGACCCGGACCGGCTTGGCCCCGGCAAGCGCCTCGTCGATAATCGCATTGATATTATGGAAATCTCCCGTGCCGACGATGCCGTCGATCTCGGGCATTTCTTCCATCAGTTGCTGTTTGTAGCGCTGAGTCAGGCAGCCGGACACGATCAGAGCCTTCAGCTTGGCGGTTTCCTTCAGCTCGGCCAGGTCGAGAATCGTGTTGATCGACTCCTCTTTGGCCGCGTCGATAAAACCGCACGTGTTGACGATAATAACCGTCGCTTCTTCCTTATCTTCGACAAGCGTGTACCCCCGCTGGTGGATCAATCCGGACATAATCTCCGAATCGACCAGATTCTTCTCGCAGCCGAGCGTCACGACTTTGACTGTTTCCATGCTGTCAATTCCCCCACTATCCCTTTCGTATCTGCCGGGCAACAATTACTTCACCAAGTATAATATAAGGCTTGCAAACGTGTCAAAAACAAGGCCCGGCGGCTTTGGCGCCCGATATAACGGCAAAAACCGGCCGCGCGAGCCGGTTCCGATTCGGTACGATGATCAACGGTAATTCACGAATTGCAGATCGAGCGGGAGATCCGCCCCCTTGAGCAATTGGATGACCTTTTGCAGATCGTCCTTGCTTTTGCCGGAGACGCGCAGTTGATCCCCCTGGATCTGGGATTTGACTTTCAGCTTGGAGTCGCGGATTAAGCCGTTGATTTTTTTCGCGTTGTCGGCGTCGATCCCCTGCTGCAGCGAGATGCGCTGGCGAACCGTCCCCCCGGCGGCCGGTTCGGTCTTGCCGTACTTGAGATGCTTCAGCGAGATGCCGCGTTTGGCCATTTTCGAATGCAGGATGTCGATGACGCTGTTTAATTTATACTCGTCGTCCGAGGTCACGACCAGTTCGTTTTTCTCGATCGCGATGTTGCTCTTGCTTCCCTTGAAGTCGAACCGCGTCTCGATCTCCCGCAGCGCCTGCGAGACCGCATTGTTCAACTCTTGCATATCCAGCTTCGATACGATATCAAACGAATACTCCGAACTCATCGGGGTCACCCTTCCGTCCTATCCATACTGGCTGCGTCCGTTCACGCGCCGGCGTTCGGCGTCGGAGTCGCGCCCGGAGGAAGCAGATTAAGCTGGATTTCCTTCCGTCCGGAGCTTTTGCCGGTATCGAGCACGACGCCTTCGGCAGCCAGCTCGATGGCCACCGCTTTGCCGACGACGATGTTGACGCTCGTGTCGAACTCCCATTCCTTGATCTCGCCGTTTTTGAAAATGCCCTGTTCGAATTGCTTGATCGAACCGTCCGGATTGACCTTCGCCACCCGCACCCAGCATTCGTCTCCCGTCACCTTAAGCGTCAGGGAAATTTTCCGGGTACCGGATACGGCATAATGGTCGGTTTTGCCCGATGTCGCTTGTTTGACGACCGTAGCCACAGGCGAAGGAGTCGGCGTCGGCGTAGCCGAAACGGCCGGCGCGGCCGCGGAGGGAGTCGGGGTCGCATCCTGAGGAGGAACCCCCTGGCTCGTGATCGGATCGTTGTCCACCGCCTCCTTCGGTTCCTGGTTGGACATGATGAAGTAATAGGCGATGCCGACGATCAGCACGATAAACGACACCATCAAAACAGTCGAGGCGACAAGACCGATTTTTTCGGTTTGCCGGCCGTAGGAGCGGCGGCGACGGGGCGGCTCTACCGCAGAGTCAGCCGTTGTCTGCGGCAGCACGTTTTTGTAATACTTGAGCGTCTCGTTCGGGTCCAGCCCGACCGCCTCCGCATACGACTTGATGAAGGCCCGCACATAGAAGCTGCCGGGCAAAACGCTGTAATCGCCTTCTTCGATCGCGATCAAATACCGTTTGCGGATTTTCGTGATCGCTTCAAGTTCCTCCAGGCTCATTCCCCGGTCAAGCCTGCACTGTTTCAGCCATGTTCCCAATTCGACTGACACCCTATCACCTCCTCGACTCTCGTTCTGGCTCGAGCGATTCTCAGAATCCGTCCAGATCGAGGTTCAGATGCTCATACGTGATTTCCTCGTCCGGCGAATTGCGAAGCTCGATAATATAATCGAATATGGAATAATCATAATGCGATTCCCGCACAAAAATGTCCGGATGTTCGATTACCTTCGTGGATGGCATCGCCATAATCTCCTGAAGCAGCGCATGATGCTTCTCGTTGGAGCGGATCGTCGACACGATGCCGTCGATGATAAACAAATTTTCCGGCTTCATCTCGTCCTCGGACAGTTGGCTCCGAACGGTCTGGCGCAAAAGCGTGGAGGATACGAACGTCCAGCGTTTGTTGGCGCAGACGCTGCCCGCGATGATCGACTCCGTCTTGCCGACGCGGGGCATGCCGCGCAAGCCGATGACCTGATTGCCTTTGTTCCGGAAAACCTCGCCGAGGAAATCGACCAGCAGGCCCAGCTCGTCGCGGGTGAACCGGAACGTCTTGCGGTCGTCCGAATCGCGCTCGATATAACGGCCGTGCCGCACCGCAAGAATATCCACCAGCTTCGGCTGGCGCAGAGCGGTTACGGTAATGTTGTCCACTTTCTTTAGCATTCTGCCCATAATTTCGATCTTTTCGTCGTCGTTCGTCTGCAGCAGCATGCCGCGGGTCCGGTCTTCGACTCCGTTGATCGTCAAAATATTGATTTCCAGCATTCCCATCAAGGAAGCGATATCGCCGAGCAAACCCGGACGGTTTTTGTGTATTTTATATTCCATGTACCATTGCTTTACGGTCGGCTTGCTTTCAACTTCCATCCGCTGCCCTTCCTCGCTTTCTCGTCTTGTGAGAATAATTCTACACCATTCGCCAAGTTCCTGCACCTGCCCAACAAAAAAACAGTGTCTCAAGACGCAAATTTCGAACGATTTTCAGCGATCCTTCGTATATGTAGAGGCAACACGGGCGAACTTCTTATGTGCAAAAAAACCTCCCGTATGCCGGGAGGCCCGCCGCAAACAAGCGTCAAGTTTTGTCGACAAGCTTGATCATCAGCTTCGCCAGCGTTTGGCGCTCGGCTTGGTCGCCGGCATCCCAAAGTTCTTTCAGCAAGCGTTCTTCGGCGTTTTCCGGATCGACCTTGTCCGCAAGAAATTCGCCGATCTGCACGGCCATCTTCGCGATGGTCTCGTCGCTCATGCCGGCCCCGCGAGCCTGATCGATGCGGTCGTTCAGAAATTCCTTCCATTTTTGAAAGTTTTTCAGCACCGTCGCCATGTAAAGAAAGCCCTCCTCGGAGTGATGAATGATTGAACCATCGTTAATTTGCTCCGGGAGGGCAGAGATTATTCGGCTGGTTGGCGTCAAGTCAGCCAGCCGCCGTTCGGGCTGATGATTTGCCCGGTAATATAGCCGGATTCAGGTAAAGCCAAAAAGTAGACGAGCGACGCGATCTCGTCGGGATGGGCGAATCGGCCCACGGGAATTTCCCGCGCCAGCGCATCCCGTTCTTCGGGGTCCAGCCGCGCATTCATCTCCGTGTCCACCACGCCGGGAGCGACGGCGTTTACGGTTACGCCGGAAGGAGCCAGCTCCTTCGCCAGCGCCTTGGTGAAGGCGTTCACCCCGCCCTTGGCGGTGGAATACAGCACTTCGCAGGACGCGCCGGACAACCCCCAGACGGAGGACACATTGATGATCCGGCCGAACCGGTTCGAGATCATCGCCGGCATAAACGTCCGGCAGCACAGAAACATGCCTTTCAGATTAACCGCCATCAGGTCGTCCCATTCTTCTTCGGTCACGTCCGACAGCAGGCCAAAGTGCGCGACTCCCGCATTGTTAACCAGAATGTCGGGGCGGAAGCCGCGCTGCTCCAGCTTCGCGGCCATCCGTTCGATCTGCTCCCGGGAGCGGAGGTCGGCCGCCACGGTCATAACCTGCGAGCCGTACTCCATGCAGCGTCTCGCCACCGCGTTGGCCGCTTCGTGCGATTCGCGGTAATGGATCGCCACCTTGAAGCCATGACGGGCGAAGCGTTCGGCGATAGCCGCGCCGATGCCCCGGCTTGCGCCGGTCACCAGCACGGCGGTCTCCGCGATCGGTTTGTTCATGCCTGCTTGCTCCTTACGATGCAGACGGCGAACCGCCTCCAGTCGAAGTGCTCGCGCATCTCCCGGTTGCACTCCTCAAGCGTCAGCGCTTCGTACGTCTGAACCGACTCGAAAAAATCCATGCCGCGGAATTTGTATTTGGCGAATTCGTTGGCGATGCCTTCCGTCGAATTCATCAACCGCAGAAATCCGCCGATTTTTTTGCGCCGGCTGCGCTCGAACGTCTCCTCGGACAGTCCCGTCCGCAAGGCGCCGTCCAGCAGCTCGCGGAACCGCTCCAGCATCCGGTCGGGATCGGGCGAATCCCCTCCGAGCACCGAGAACGCATAACCGCCGCCCATATTGAATTCGTGACCGAATTGATCCGAGATCAATCCTTCGTTGTACAAGGTTTGGTACAGATCCGAGCTCGGGCTGAACAAAGCGTCCATCACGAGACGCATCGCCAGCTCGCGGCGCATCGCCGCGGGCCCTTCCGATACGCCGGGGTCTCCCTTGAAACCGAACAAGCATTTGGGAAGCGAGACCGGCAGCTCGATAACGCGCCGCGGCTCCCGGATTCCGGACGGCTCCTCCGGCATGAAACGCTCGATCTCGGGTGCGGGCGGGAACGTCTTGCCGGCCTGGTTGCGGCGGACCCGCTCCAGCACCTCGTCCGCCTTCACGCCCCCCACGACGAACAGGATCATGTTGGACGGATGATAAAACGCGTTGTAGCAATCGTACAGCGTTTCCTTTGTAATGCGCGAGATCGATTCCACCGTGCCGGCGATATCGATATGAATCGGATGCTTGGCGTACATCGCCTCGATTAACCCGTAATACGAACGCCAATCGGGATGGTCGCGGTACATGTTGATTTCCTGGCCGATGATGCCTTTTTCCTTTTCCACATTTTCGTCGGTAAAATACGGATGTTGGACGAAATCGACCAGCGTGTCCAGATGGTCGAGCACGTCCCGCGTCGCCGAGAACAAATACGCCGTCCGGTCGAAGCTGGTGAAGGCGTTGGCCGAAGCTCCGCGTTCGGCAAACTTGGCGAAGACGTCGCCGTCCGGCTCCTCGAACATTTTATGCTCCAGGAAATGGGCGATTCCGTCCGGCACCCGCATCTCCTGTCCGCCCTTCACGCGAAAATGATTGTCGACCGATCCGTACTTGGTCGTAAACACGGCGTACGACTTCGTAAATCCCGGCTTCTCGAGCACGTACACCCGCAGGCCGTTCGGCAACGTTTCCTGCCAGATTCGCTCCTGCAGCCGCTCGTACCGAATGACTTCCGCCACGTTAGTCTCCCCCTTCCCGGTCGCGCAGGAAATAGATCGTGTCCAGCTTGACTTGCTGGGCCGTCCGGGCGATCTGCTCCGCCGTCACCGACCGGATATCCTCGATCAGCTCGTCGACCGGGCGGTGGCGCCCCGACAGCACGCCGTTAAAATCGAGCGCGATCGTCTCGAAGGCCGAATCCCGGCTTTCGCGCAATTGATTGGCAATCATCGCTTTCGTCTGCGTCATTTCCAGCTCGCTGACGGCTCCCTGCCGCATTTGCTCAAGCTGCTCTTCGATAATCCGGACCGCCTTGTCGTAGTTGCCGATCTCGATGCCGGATTGTACGGTCAAAATGCCCTTGTGGCCGTCCAGGCGCGAAGACGCGTAATAGGCCAGGCTCGCTTTTTCCCGGACATTCATAAACAGCTTCGAATGGGGATAACCGCCCAGCACGCCGTTGTACATCAACAGCGCCGGATATTGATCGTCGGCGAAGGTCGTGTACGTCCTCAGCCCCATGTTTAATTTGCCTTGGCCGACGTCCAGACGCTCGACGACGCGCTTCACTTCGCCCGCCGGCTTGTGGCCGGTCCGGTACTCGTATGCCGGACAGACCGAGCGCTCCATCTCGAACGTCCGTTCCACCGCATTTTTGACGGCTTCGGCGGTCGTCCGGCCGACGACGTAAAGATCGATCGGAGCCGACGCAAGCCATTCCCGGTATCTCGCGTACAGCGCTTCCGGCGTCAGCGGGGCAATCCGGTCGCGCAAGCCGAGAGGATGCAGCCGGTACGGTTCGCCGGCGCACATCTCCTCCAGGCACCGTTCAGCGGCGTAGCGGATCTTGTCGTTCACAATCGCCTCCTGCCGCTTGCGCAGCGTATCCTTCTCGGCTTCCACGTAACGAGGCGAGAAGCCTCCGTTCACCAGATAAGGCGCGGTCACGGCTCCGCCGAGAAACGTCAAGGCGTCTTCCAGCAGCGAATCCGTTCCTTGCACGTACCGGTCGTCGATAATGTCGAGACGAAACTGAACCAACTGATAGTCGCCGCGCTTGTAAACGTCGAACCCGAATCCGGCCCCATACAAATCGTCCAGACGCTCGCGGAACGCCTTCGTCTCCGGGTACTCCCTGGAGCCGCGCCGCAGCACGAACGGGATGAGCGCTGTCGGCGTAACGTTGTCCTCGTCCAGCACGCATCCCGCATACATCGATATCGCATACGTCTTGAACCGATCGGTCGGCAGCACGTGAATCCGGATATTCCGAACGGTGTCCCGTTCAAATTTGGTTCCCGCCTCATGGTTCATGTCAGTGCCGTCTCCTTCCGATTCACAGTCTGTATCCATTATATTCCCGACCGGCCCCGGCCCGCAAATCGGCCGCGCCCGCGCCTTCGCGTTGCGGCGCGTTCACGCCAAGCGGGCGAACCGTCCTCCGGTCGCCCGCTTGGCATGCAGCGTCATTCAACGGCAAAAGATATGCTGGCCGATCTGCTTGTATTGGGGCCTCGTCCAGATCCAGGCCGATGTCGCCGTTTTCGGGTTGAAATAGTACAGGCAGCCGTCCGTCGGATCGACCCCGTTAATGGCGTCCATCACCGCGCGGCGGGCCGTTTCGTTCGGCGTCAGCCAGATTTGTCCGTCTGCGACCGCCGTAAACGCGCCGGGCTCGAATATGACGCCCGACACCGTGTCCGGAAACTCCGGAGAGCGCACGCGGTTCAGGATGACGGCCGCGACGGCCACTTGGCCTTCGTACGGCTCGCCGCGGGCTTCCCCGTAGACGGCGTTGGCCATCAGCTTGATATCCTGCTCGGATAAGCCGAGACGGTTGGCCGAATTCGACGGCGCCCTGGCGGGCGCGCCCGAGGCGCCTCCGCCCCCCGCCGCGCCGTCCTCGCGCGGCGTCCGGTCCGGCGACCACTGTTTGGTCGCTTCCCACAGCTTCACCTTCGTCTTGCCGCCGGCGATGCCGTCGACCTTCAAGCCGAATTCGCTTTGAAACCAGCGGAGAGACTTTAGGGTCTGCGGGCCGAATATGCCGTCAATCTTGCCGTGGTAGAACCCCAAATATTTCATCCGCCCCTGAAGCTCGTACACGTCTTCCCCGCGCGAGCCGTATTTGATGACCGCATTGCTGAATACGGCTTCCGCCTCGGGTTTCTGCCAAGCCTGCTTCAACGACATGGCGCCTAACAACACAATCATGATGCTGGCTGTCAGCCATACAAGCCGCATTCTCATGGATCTTCAACCTTTCCCATTAGCGTCGGCGAATGCCGTCTGTACGCTTATTATGGGAAATGCGGCGGCTCTTATTCAAAAAAGGCGTCAGGAAGAAATCTTGGTTTGCTGGTACTGCTCGATCGTCATCAGAACTTCCCGGGGCTTGCTGCCCTCATACGGTCCGACAATGCCGCGCACCTCCATGGAGTCGATCAGTCTGGCGGCCCGGGTATACCCGACCCGCATGCGCCGCTGAAGCAGGGAGACGGATGCCTGCTTGGACTCCAGCACGATCTGGACCGCCTGATCGAACAGCTCGTCCTCGAATTCCAAGGCCGCTTCCGTCTGCTCTTCCACTTCGGGCACAAGCTCCTCGCGGTAGTTCACCTGGCCTTGTCCGGAGTTTTTGACGAACGTCACGACGGCCTCCACCTCGGAATCGGAGAGGAACGCCCCCTGCACGCGGACGGGCTTCGAAGCTCCCATCGGCAAAAACAGCATGTCCCCCCGGCCCAGCAGCTTCTCCGCTCCCACCATGTCCAGAATCGTCCGGGAATCGACCTGGGAGGAGACGCCGAACGCGATCCTCGACGGGATGTTGGCCTTGATGACGCCCGTGATGACATCGACGGACGGTCTCTGCGTCGCGATGATGAGATGGATTCCCGCCGCGCGCGCCATCTGGGCGAGCCGGCAGATGGAATCTTCGACGTCTCCCGCCGCCACCATCATCAGGTCCGCGAGCTCGTCGACGATGACAACGATATACGGCAGCGCCTCCCCTCCCCGCTCGGCGATCCAGTTGTTGTATCCGTCGATATTGCGGGTGCCCGACTTCGAGAACAGCTCGTACCGTTTCTCCATCTCGCTGACGATTTTCTTCAGCGCCAGCGACGCTCTCCTCGGATCGGTCACGACCGGCGCGAGCAGGTGCGGAATGCCGTTGTACACGTTCAGCTCGACCATCTTGGGGTCGATCATCAGGAAGCGCACTTCGTCGGGCTTTGCCTTGTACAAAATGCTTGTGATGATCCCGTTGATACATACGGATTTGCCCGAGCCCGTCGCGCCCGCAACGAGCAGGTGAGGCATGCGCGCCAGATTGCCGACGATCGCTTGTCCACTGATGTCCCGCCCGAACGCGATTGTCAGACGGGACGAGGAATCCTGGAACGCCGCGCTTTCCATCACTTCCCGCAGCGTGACGACCGACACCTCGTTGTTCGGCACCTCGATGCCGATCGCGGATTTGCCCGGGATCGGGGCTTCCATCCGAATATCCTTGGCCGCAAGCGCAAGCGCGATATCGTCCGTCAGACTGACGATCCGGCTGACTTTAACGCCGACGTCGGGCTGAATCTCGAACCGCGTCACCGCAGGCCCTCTGACGACCTCCAGCACTTTGGCGCGGACGCCGAAGCTCTCCAGCGTTGCTTCCAGCTTGCGGGCCATCGCTTTAAAGTCGTTCTGTTCGCCGCTTCGGCCGCTCGTATTGGGCGTCCGGAGCAAGTGTAGCGGAGGCAATTCGTACGGGATCGCTTCCGCTTTGGGTTCAGCCGCGGAAGGAATCGGATCTCCATCCGGCGTAAGCTTGACGGTGATTTTGCCCGATGATGCCGCCGAATTCGACCCAACTGCCGGCTGTGCTTCTTCCGCCGGCAGTTGGGAGGCGATTCCCTGCGTCCCCGCAGACGCAACGGCGCCGACGGGCGGCGACGGCTCGTCTTCCTCCCAGGGAGCGCGGTCGGGATGATCGTTAAAGTCCCGGATGACGGGAGTATGCTCTTCCTCGAACCGTGCTTGTCCGCTCATGGGGCTGACGGTTACGATCGGCGGCGAATCCGCGTCGTCCGGATCGTCGTGATCCGCCGGGACCGGGGCGGCCGCTTCTTTCTTGGCGGATGCTTTCGCCCGGAAAGACGCCGCCATCTGAGGCAACCATTCGAAAAATTTCGGCTTGGCCCTCGGCTCGGCAGCCTCGTCGTCCAGGTCGTCCGTCTGCGGCCGAACGGCCCGTTGGGGCTTGGCCGGCTCCTCCCAGTCGTCCTCCCAATCCTGCCAGTCGTCATCCGCGTATGCGGCCGCCGGCCTCGATATCGCGGCTTTCGATTTGGTCGACACGTTCGGCGGCGACTGCCGGTGCCGCATCAGCTTCAGCGCTTGGCCCCAGCGGATGCCGAACCGGTCCGCAAACCAGCCGATTCTCGACCGGATTCGCCGCAAGATGTCGACGAACGACAAGTTCGTGACCAGCAAAAACCCGATCAGCCACAAGGCGTAAACGATGATCTGCGAGCCTGTCCGATCGAACAAAAAGCTGAGGCACGCGTACAAAACGGCTCCGACCATTCCCCCGCCGACACCGTGGCGAAGAATGCCTTCCGAATCTTTTAAGCCTTCCGTCATGCTCAGCCACGTCTGGCTCAGAATAAACCTGGAATCCGTCCACTGGCCGTCCGGATCGATCGCGCTGAACATGCGGATATGATTCTCCAGCAAAAATCCGAGCGCCAGAATCAGCAGGCCGGACTTTTTGCTCGACCAGCCTTTCGGCCATTCCCGTTTGATCATGGCGTACAGCCCTATGTATATCGCAACGAGCGGAAAAATCCAATAGCCGACGCCCGCCACAAAACGCAACAAATACGTAAAAGACCGGGGGACGGACCCGGTCTGGGACAGTACGACAACGGACATCGTCAAAATGATGATGCCGTAGAGCTCATATTTCAAATTCGCTTTCATCGATTTGCTTCGTCTTCTGCGACCCGCCACCGGCTACACCTCCGAGTCCTTATTATACCATAAGGCTCAACCCGCAGGCCATTGGGGGGTTAACGGAATAATCGTTCCGGGAGCCAGGGAAGGGTTCAGATACACATACGGGTCCGGACTGAGCAGCCGGACGATCCGGGCTTGCGAGGCGTCCAGCAATTCGACCTCCATCCGGATGCCCTCCAGGTCCATCTCGACGGTGCGCGTCAACCGTTCCTCCCCGTGTCCTCCCGAGGTTCCTCCGTATATCACCTCGTCCGGCACGATCGAATAAATCATGCGGGAGTCCCTCCTTTCTGTCCGTCAATCGTTCGCACGGCGCTGCTCAATCAGCCCGTTCAGCTCTTTGAGCGCGTCTCCCAACCCGCCGACCTTGTCGATCAGCCCGTAACGCACCGCATCCGCGCCGATGACGGTCGTGCCGATGTCGCGAGTCAGTTCTCCCGTTTTGAACATCAGTTCTTTGAATCTCTCTTCGGTCACATTCGAATGGCGAACGACGAATCGAATGACCCGCTCCTGCATTTTGTCCAAATACTCGAACGTCTGCGGAACGCCGATGACCAGTCCGGTCAATCGAATCGGGTGAATGGTCATGGTGGCGGTCTCCGCGATGAAAGACACATCCGCGCTTACCGCAATCGGCACGCCGATCGAATGCCCGCCGCCGAGCACCAGCGTGACGCACGGCTTGGACATCGAGGCGATCAGTTCGGCGATCGCGAGACCGGCTTCCACGTCCCCCCCGACCGTGTTCAAAATCACAAGCACGCCCTCGATTTTCGGATTTTGCTCGGCTGCGACCAACTGCGGAATCAGATGCTCGTATTTGGTCGTTTTGTTTTGGGGGGGCAACGTGAGATGCCCTTCGATTTGACCGATGATCGTCATGCAGTACAGATTGGATTCGGGACCCGGAGCCGGCAAGCTTGTCTGGCCCAACTGCTGGATCGACTCCAACGCCGCCTGCTTTTTGCGCTCCTCCCCGGGCGGCGCCGGCGGCTCTTCCTGCTTGAAACGCTGCAGATCCATCGTTCTTCGCTCCTTCTCCTGCCGACAAGAGTCGGCCTGTTGGCGATTCTTCCGTAGTATGGTTGCGGGGCAAACGTTTCATGCAAGGGCGGGAGGCTTGGCCGGGATTGGCCCGGAGGACGGGCGGAACGCACAAAAAACGCCTCTTCCGGCTAAGCCGGTCGAGGCGTCTTGTCGTCATGCGCTCGGTTTCTTTAAGGCCGACGTGGTAGTGAAAGTGACGGTTAAACGGAGTGAAATTAGACTTCCATGATGATCGGAAGGATCATCGGCCTTCTGCGGGTTTGTTCGTACAAAAAGCGTCCCAACGCATCTTTTACGTGTGTTTTAAGCGATGCCCATTCGTTTACATTTTCTCCCATGAGCCGGGTCAACGTGTTCATGACCAGCTTGTTCGCTTCGTCGAGCAAGCCTTCAGATTCCCGGACGTATACAAACCCCCGGGAGATAATATCCGGACCGGAAAGGATTTTGCCGTCCTGCTTGCTGAGCGTCACGACGACAACCAGAATGCCGTCCTGCGACAGCAGCTTGCGGTCGCGAAGCACGATATTGCCGACATCTCCGACGCCGAGCCCGTCGATCAGCACGTTGCCCGACGGCACTTTCGCGCCTTTGCGCGCGACGCCGTTCTGAATTTCGACCGTATCGCCGATATCGATCAGGAAAATGTTGTCCTTCTCGATGCCGACCGATTCCGCAAGCAATCCGTGCATCCGGAGCATCCGGTATTCGCCGTGGATCGGAATGAAATATTTCGGACGAATCAGGTTAAGCATCAGCTTCAGCTCTTCTTGGCTGCCGTGACCGGATACGTGCACGCCGGACACGGAGCCCGGCCCGTAGATGACGTGAGCGCCCAAACGCATCAGCTCGTCGACGGTCCGTCCGACATAACGCTCGTTGCCGGGAATCGGCGTTGCCGAGATGACGACCGTATCGCCCGGGAGGATGTCCATCTTTTTGTGGGCGGAGCGCGCCATCCGCGTAAGCGCGGACATCGGCTCGCCCTGGCTGCCCGTCGACAAGATGACGACGCGGTCGGCCGGCAGACGGTTCACTTCCTCCGGCTCGATGAGCATGCCGTCCGGAATGTTCAGGTAGCCGAGTTCGCTCGCGATGCTGACCACATTCACCATGCTGCGGCCGACAACCGTAACTTTGCGACGGGTGTTGTACGCAGCGTCAATAATTTGTTGGATCCGGTGAACGTTCGATGCGAACGTCGCGACGACGACGCGCTGCTTCGCTTTGCGGAACACTTCCTCCAGTTCTGCGCCGACGCTTTTCTCCGATCCGGTGAAGCCCGGGCGTTCCGCGTTCGTGCTGTCCGACAGGAGCGCAAGCACGCCGCGGCTGCCGATCTCGGCCATTTTCGCAAGATCCGCGTATTGATCGTTGACGGGAGTATGGTCAAACTTGAAATCCCCCGTATGCACAATTAAACCTTCAGGGGTCTCGAGGCATACGCCAACCGAATCGGGAATGCTGTGGTTTGTCCGGAAAAACGTCGCTTTGATCGAGCCCAACTGCAACTCCGAATCTGCGGTAATGACGATCCGTTTCGTCTCGCCCAGCAGGTGCGCTTCCTTCAGCTTCGCCTCAACGAGTCCCATCGTCAGTCTTGTACCGTAGACGGGAACGTTCAGCGCCTTCAGCACATACGGCAATCCGCCGATATGATCCTCGTGGCCGTGCGTCAGCAGAATGCCGCGAACCTTGTCTTTATTCTCCACCAGATACGTGATATCCGGGATCACGATATCGATGCCCAGCATATCTTCTTCCGGGAACTTGAGTCCCGCGTCCACCACGACAATGTCGTTGCCGTACTGGACGACATACATGTTTTTGCCAATTTCGCCCACGCCGCCAAGGGCGAAAATGACCACTTTATCTCCTTGTTGTTTCTTCGACAAAAAAAGCTCCTCCTTGTTCAGATTGGCGACGCCTTTGCTCGATATAACCCGTTGTTAAACCGTACCAGTCACTTGGTTCTTATTATACATGAAAGACGATGCCGAACACAAGCAGCGCCGATACGGGTAAGATACCCAAATACGAAGCCGGTTAGACTCCTCGCGGGAAGTCCCGCCGGATGCGAAAAACGGCTTCCGCCTCTGGTTTGACGAAGACGGAAGCCGTTTTCTTGCTCCTATGCATAAACTGCATACCGCCGTGTCCCGGCGAAAAAACCTCCCGTTGAAGAAGCGCCGCCACTGTCAGAAAAACCGGTTCAAAACGTCCTCGATAAACCGGCCTTCCGCTTCGGTCACGCCCACAAGCGGCAAGCGCAAGCCTCCGACGTCGATGCCGCGAAGCTTCAGGGCATGCTTGACGGGAGCGGGGCTCGGCACGCGGTGCGGACAGTTGAACATCGCCGAGAATACCGGCGACAGCTTTTGGTGAAGGGCTGCCGCATCGGCGACTCGGCCGGCGAGGTACGCCTCGATCATCTCTTTCATTTGTGCGCCGACAATATGCGATGATACGCTGACGATGCCGTAACCTCCGACGGACAGCACCGGCAGGGTAATGCCGTCATCGCCGCTGTATACGCGGAAATGCTCGGGCGATTCCGCCACAAGCCGGGTAAACGCGTCGAAATCGGTGATTGACTCTTTGGTCGCCACGATATGGTCGAACTCGCGGGCCAGCCGCAGCGTCGTGGACACTTCGACGTTGATGCCCGTGCGCCCCGGGATGTTGTACAGCATGATCGGCAGCTTGGTAGAAGCCGCCACCGCGCTGAAGTGGCGGTACAGCCCTTCCTGGGACGGACGGTTGTAGTACGGCGCCACCAGCAAAATGCCGTCGACGCCGGCCTGTTCGGCCTCGTGCGTCAAATGGATCGTATGCGCGGTGCTGTTGCTGCCCGTTCCCGCGATCACCTTGCAGCGTCCGTTTGCTCTGCGCACGACATAGCGGAACAGCTCGGCTTTCTCCTCGTCCGTCAGCGTCGGGGATTCGCCCGTCGTCCCGCAGACGATAATCGCGTCGTTCCGCTGCACTTCGATGAGATGGTCGACCAGCCGCCCAAGCGTCTCCCATTCGATGGCGCCCTGCGCATCAAACGGCGTCACCATCGCCGTGATCAGTCTACCGAAATCCATCATTCCTTCGCTCCCTTGTTCCGAACCGTCAACGATTCAGTTTGGTCCTCCGCTTTGTTTTTATGAAGCTCGAATTTCCGATGCAACACCCGCACGGCATTGGCCATGTCTTCGCTCCTCACCAATACCCAGATCGTCGCGTTGGAATCCGCCGACTGCAGGATCTGAATATCCTCTTCGGTCAGAGCCTCGACGATCGATGCCATAATGCCCGGCACCCCGTTCATTCCGCCGCCGATCACCGACACTTTGGCGCAGGAGCCGCATACCTCCGGCTCGTACCCCATGCCCCGGAGAATCGCTGTCGCCCGGTCCGCATCGCGGTCGAATACGGTATAGACGACGGCGGAAGGGTTCACATTAATGAAGTCGACGCTAATGCCGTGCCGCGCCATCGCTTTAAAGACGTTCAGGTGCAGGTCGTAAGCGCCTTCCCCGGCCACCACCTTCAATTGGGTGATGCCGGCCGAATAAGCGATTCCCGTCACATGCCGATCCACAACCTCCGGCGTATCCGGAGACGAGGCGACCAGCGTCCCTTCGCCGTCGTCGAACGTCGAGCGCACCCGCACCGGAATGTTCGCCGCCATCGCGATCTCCGCGGCCCGCGGGTGAATCACCTTGGCCCCGTAATGCGCCATGTTCACGATCTCCGCATACGTTACGCGGGTTAACGGCTTGGCGTCCTCCACGATCCGGGGATCGGCGGTCAAAATGCCGCTGACGTCGGTGAAAATATCGACGACCTCCGCGCGCAGCGCAGCGCCAAGCGCGGCAGCGGACGTGTCGCTGCCTCCTCTGCCGAGCGTCGTAAAGTCGCCTTCTTCCGTCATGCCCTGAAACCCGGTGACAACGACAACCTTCCCATCTTGCAGCAATTGCAAAATCCGGGAAGGCTGGATGCGTAAAATATGGGCGTGGCCGAAACGGTCGTTCGTCCGGATGCCGGCTTGACCTCCGGTCAGCACGGCGGCCGGAGTTCCGGCCCGAATCAGTTCGCTGCACAACACGGCGGCGGAGATGATCTCCCCGCATGCCATCAACAAATCGGCCTCGCGGGACGGCAAAGGCGCCAAGCCGCCTTCCCCCGCCAGACTGAGCAGCGTGTCTGTGGCGTACGGTTCCCCCTTACGGCCCATGGCGGATACTACGACGACGGGATGGAACTTCTCGGCAACGGCTCGTTGGATGTGTCGGATCGCGTGTGTTCTGGCTTGCGCCGTAGCGAGGGAAGTACCGCCGAACTTTTGCACGATGACGCGCATTAGCGGTTCCCTCCGCTCTCGCTATGATTTACAGCACGATTACTTTTGTTCCAAGGCGATGTATTCCGCGATCTGCACGGCATTCCATGCCGCGCCTTTCAACAGGTTGTCGGATACGATCCACATGTTGAGCGCCTGCTCGTTGTAAAGATCCCGGCGCACCCGGCCGACGAACGTCTCCAGCTTGCCGGCCGCTTCCGTCGCGAGCGGATACCGTTGGTTCGCCGGATCGTCTACCAGCACAAGACCCGGTCCTTCCGCAAGCAGCTTGCGCACTTCGTCCATGTCGAATTTTTCTTTGAGTTCGACGTAGACGGATTCGGAATGGCCGTAGACGACGGGGATGCGCACGCACGTCGCCGTCACCTGAATGGAGTCGTCGCCCATGATTTTTTTCGTCTCGTTGATCATTTTCATTTCCTCGTTCGTGAAACCGTTGTCGAGGAATTTGTCGATCTGCGGGATGGCGTTAAACGCGATTTGGTGCTTCACCGGCAAGGAGCCGACCGGCAGGATGTCCGGCACGACCTCGTTGCCCGCGAGAATTTCCGCGGACTGGCGCTTCAGCTCCGCGATCGCTTTGGCTCCCGCTCCCGATACCGCCTGATAGGTCGAAACGATGATGCGGGAAATGCCGAAACGGTCGTACAGCGGCTTCAGCGCTTGCACCATCTGAATGGTCGAGCAGTTCGGGTTGGCGATAATGCCTTTATGTTCATGGACTTTGTCGATATTGACTTCCGGCACGACCAAGGGCACTTCCGGGTCCATCCGGTAAGCGCTGGTATTGTCGATGCAGACCGCTCCGTATTCGACGGCGGCTGGAATGAGCTTCTTGCTCACGTCTCCGCCCGCGCTGAACAGAGCGATTTCGACACCCTTGAAGCTTTCCGGCTTCGCTTCTTCGATCGTGATGTCTTTGCCCTTGAATTTCACCGTCTTGCCGGCGGAACTCGCGGACGCCAGAAGCTTCAGTTGGGATATCGGGAAATCGCGTTCTTCCAGCAGGCGCAGCATTTGCTGACCTACAGCGCCCGTCACGCCGACAACGGCGACGGAAAACAGTTTCTGACTCGACATGTGCTTTCTCTCCCTTGGACTATCTTAAGATCATCTATAAAAGGATGCATAAGCATCAAGATCCCATATATTTGAACTTCTCGACGATCATCGGCTGCAGTTGCCGGCCTTCGAGGGCGGCTGCGCAAGCTTCCGGAATCAGCTCCATCCGGGCGACCAGCGAATTCGGCTTCACGTCGGGCGCGTCCTGTCCGAACGGAACGAAATAAATATGTTTCGCCACGAGCAGACGAGCGATATTGGCGGCGTTGAGGCCGAGACCGTCGTTCGTCGAGATGGCCAGCACCAGCGGACGCCCGTTGCGCATCTGCGCCTTGGCCGCCATCAAGACGGCGCTCTCCGTCATCGCGTTCGCAAGCTTGCTGGTCGTGTTGCCCGTGCACGGCGCAATCACCATGACGTCAAGCTTTTTCGACGGTCCCAACGGTTCGGCGTCCACAATTGTAGCAATAATATCATTACCGGTCAGTTCTTTCAACTGCTTTTGCCAGCTTTCGGACGTGCCGAATCGCGTATCCGTCGACATGACGGTATAGGAAGCGATCGGTATGACATTGGCCCCGCCGTCGACAAACCGTTTGATTTGCGGCATGACTTCCTCGTAGGTGCAATGCGATCCCGTCAGCCCGAAGCCGACTGTTTTGCCTTTCCAGTTCATGGCGCAGTCCTCCCTTGGGCCCGTTCGTCCATAATGAGACGGCCGAGCGTATTCGCGATGATCCGACCGGCCGACTTGGGAGCGACAATGCCCGGCAATCCCGGAGCCAGTATCGCTTTGATGCCGCGCTTCTCGGCGTAGCGAAAGTCCGTTCCGCCGGGCCGCGACGCCAAGTCGATAATCACCGCGCGAGGAGGGATGTTGGCAATGACCTGCGCTGTGATTATCATAGTCGGAATTGTGTTAAAAAGCAAGTCGATGCCTGTCACCTGCGAGGCCAGCTCCTTCAGGTAAAACGGCTCGAAACCGCTCTCCCAGGCCCTTGCAAAATGCTCCGGCCGCCGCACCCCGACCTTCACGCGGGCGCCCAGACCTTTGAGCACGCGGGCCATCGTAAGACCGGTTCTCCCCATTCCGAGCACCATGCAGACGGAGCCGTGGATGGTAATGTCGGTATGCTGGATCGCCATCATGACGGCCCCTTCCGCCGTCGGAATCGAGTTATAGATGGCCACGTCGTCCCGATCCAGCAGTTCGACGAGATCCAAGCCGACCGAAGCGCACAACTGGCGCAAATACGGCTTCGCCATGCCGGTATAGACTTTGGCGTGTTTGGGCAGTCTGGACAAGCAGGCCTCCGTGAGCACGATCTCCTGGGTGGAAAAAATCGTCTCGACCACTCCGTTGTCGTCCGTTCCGACCACCGGAAGCACGACGGCATCGGCGTCATCGAACAATTCCGGATCAAGCACGGCATGGGTTGCGCCCGAATACGCGTTCTGCAAGTTGTCAAAGCCGACTAGGGAGATCGTAGCGTCCAACTCAGAAAATTTTTGAATGACTTCCAACTGACGGGCATCTCCGCCGATGACAATGATTTTCGTATCGGTCAGCATTCCTGCAAGCTGCACCCCTTCCGCCGGTTCCGGCCACATTCGGCGCCGGCAAGTTGATACAAAAGCATTCTATGCGGGAGCCCATACCGGGGTGAAAAAACAAAAACCTTCCATTCGCCCAAAAGGAATGGAAGGTTCTGTCCGATTTTCGATTATCGTCCGGTGTGTCCGAAGCCGCCGTCGCCGCGCTCGGTTTCCGGCAGCCTGTCCGCCGGCACAAGCTCGACCTGCGGAACCGTCTGGAACACCATCTGCGCGATCCGTTCGCCCCGGCGGATCACGAAAGGCTCCTGCCCGAGATTGATCAGAATAACCTTGATTTCCCCCCGGTAATCCGCGTCGATCGTGCCGGGCGAGTTCAGGCAAGTGATGCCGTGCTTGGCGGCAAGACCGCTGCGCGGACGGATCTGCGCCTCCAGGCCGTTCGGCATCGCGATGGCGATGCCCGTCGGCACCAGCGTCCGGTCCCCCGGCGCGAGCGTCACTTCCTCCGTAACCGCCGCATGAAGATCGTAACCGCTCGCTCCTTCCGACATGCGAACCGGCAGCGGCAGATCTTCATTGCCGGGCAGCCGGAGCAGCTTTACCGAATACGCCGTCAAAACCGTCTCCCCCTCAAGTTAGCGATATGGTGCCCCCGAGCGCCTTCAGTGCGTCGTCGGAAGGGCCGACGAGCGCGGCGGCGACAGGGCCGGTGAACAACCGGTCGATCACGCTCCTCACCTGTTCCTGCGTAACCGATTGAATGCGCTGCAGCAGTTCGTCCAACGTCCAATGCCGTCCGAGCAGCAGCTCGTTTTTGCCGAGCCGGTTCATCCGGCTTCCGGTGCTCTCCAGACTCAGGATCAAGCTTCCTTTCAACTGTTCCTTGCCTTTGGCCAGCTCGCTGTCCGTCAGCCCGTTGCGGACGACGTCCCGCATAATTCCGAGCGTAACCTCCAGCACATCGGCGGTCTGCTTCGGCGCGGTGCCAGCGTAGATGGTCAGCACGCCGCTGTCGGTGTATCCCGTATGATACGAGTATACGGAATAGGCAAGTCCGCGCTTTTCCCGAATTTCCTGGAACAGGCGGGAGCTCATCCCGCCTCCGAGCGCGTTGTTGACGAGAATGGCCGCGTACAAGTCCTGGTCGTCCAGGCTGCAGCCCGGCAGAGACAGACAGAGGTGGTTTTGCTCCGTCTTCTTCAGATGGGTCAAAATCCGGCCCTCGAACACCGGCCGGGCGGCCTGGATGTCTCCCTTCGTGTTCGGATGGTCGCCGAAATGCCGCTCCATCAGCGCGATTACCTCTTCTTCGTCGATGTTGCCCGCGACGCTGACCACGATCCGGTCGGAGGTGTATTGCTGGTCGATATAAGCTTTGAGCTCCGCTTGTCCCATCGCCAGCAGATTGTCTTCCGTGCCGAGGATCGTCAGCCCGAGCGGGTGGTCGCCGAATGCGGCCCGCGCGATCAGATCGTGCACCATGTCGTCGGGAGTATCCTCGTACATCGAGATTTCTTCCAGAATGACGTTGCGCTCCTTTGCGAGCTCCTCCTCGTCGAGCCGGGACCGGAAAAACATGTCCGACAAGACGTCTACGGCGAGCGGCAGATGCTCATCCAGCACTTTGGCGTAATAACACGTATATTCCTTGGAAGTAAACGCGTTGACGTTGCCGCCGATTCCGTCGAACACTTCGGCGATATCTTTGGCCGAATAACGGTCCGTTCCCTTGAAAAGCATATGTTCGATAAAATGGGACACCCCGTTCAAAGACGCGGGCTCATGCCTGGAGCCCGTTTTCACCCAGATGCCGAACGATACGGATCGGCAGGTCGGGATGTTTTCCATCACCAAGCGGATACCGCTTCGCAAAACATGTTTCCTCAACGTGACATCCCCCTGTTTCCTAAGAAAGCTTCCATTTCGAAGCCTATCGAGGCGAAGCGGCCGCGTATGAGAGCGGAGACACAGCAACCGCCCGGAAAGCCCCCCGCCTCCGACTTGAAGCGGCTGGTCTTTCGAATGCGGCCGATTGAAACGGAATCGCGTCCCGGCAAGAGGACAACGCCGCCATTCCTGCAACATCGCCGAAATCATGTCTCAATCCGCATAAAAGAACACAAGCATCCAACGTATTTTATCAAATCTCGACAAGTCTCACAAGTCTACTCGCCCATAGGGACGGGTTCGGTTCTGGCCGAAGACAGCAGCTCGCTGACCGTTCCCAATCGGATCCCTTTCGACCGGGCGGCTTCGATCATCCCCGGCAAAGCTCCCGAGCTCGCGGCCGTCGGATGCATCAGCACGAGGAAACCCGGCTCCAACCGCTGTTGGATCTTCCGGACGACAGAGGACGCGGGCGGATTTTTCCAATCGACCGTATCGAGCGTCCACAGAACGGTCGTCAACCCGAATTCCTCGGCGGCGACGCGAACGGTCGTTTCGTTAAAATGGCCGGACGGCGGAGCGAACAAGCGGTTTTTCACCCCGAGCTCCTGCAGCAGCGATTCGGTCTTGCGGATCTCCTCCCGCTGCTCCGCGCGGCTTAAATCTCCCATGTTCCGGTGGCTGTACGCGTGGTTGGACAGCTCATGGCCTTCGGCCATAATCGCGCGGGCGATGTCCGCGTGCTGCCTCAGCCATTTGCCGTCAAAGAAAAACGTAGCCTTCACGTCCGCTTTGCGCAGCGTGTCCAGCATGCCCGGCAGCCATTCTTCTCCCCAGGCCACGTTGATCATAAAGGCTGCCATTTTTTTATCGGGATGGCCTTTGTATACCGGCTGCGCGCCCAGATCCTTCAATTGGATCTGCGGCTCGACCTGTTTGTAGACCCAAGGAATGTTCCCGGACGACCTTGATTTTTTCGCGGCTTCGAACGTCTTGTCCACGTCGACTTCCAGACCGTTGAGCCCGGGAATGGCTTTCCATACGCGGTCCAACCGCGCATTCTGGGCCGGCACCCGCCTGGCGGGGGCCTCGGACCGGATTCGTTCGAGCAGCGCGGCATCGGACAATTCGGGAGCGGCGTCTCTTGCCGCTGCAGCCGATGGATTTTGCTTGAACCGATCGAACGCGCCGCCGGCGGCTCCCGCGCCGTACAGCAATCCCGACACCGCGGCAAATACAGTCCCGGCGACCAGCGCCTTTCGTCCGTTTATCGTCATGGTTCGCCTCCGATTCAATCCGGCCGGATCGGCCGGAGCTTGACCGCCTCCTTTTTGCATCCTATGCCCGTCCGGCTGCGAATATGAGAACGAAGCAACAAAAAAAGCCCCGCTGGGGCTTTTCCATGTACATGATTTTCCCGATGCCGTTACGATTTTGCCGGTTCTTTCGAAACAGGCGGAAGCACGGCTTTGCGGGACAGGTTGATGCGGCCTTGCTGGTCGATCTCGGTGACTTTGACCGTTACGGTGTCCCCGATGGACAACACGTCTTCGACTCTGGCGACGCGTTCATGGGCCACCTGCGATATATGCACAAGCCCTTCCTTGCCGGGGAGCACCTCGACAAACGCGCCGAATTTCTCGATCCGCTTGACGGTGCCGAGATAAATCTCGCCGACGACCACTTCGCGCACGATGCCTTCGATGATCGCCTTGGCGCGTTCGTTGGCCGCTTCGTCGGACGAGGCGATGTAGATCATGCCGTCCTGTTCGATATCGATCTTCACGCCGGTTTCTTCGATGATTTTGTTGATCACTTTGCCGCCGGAACCGATAACCTCGCGGATCTTGTCCGGATGGATGCGCATGGTGATGATTTTGGGCGCGTACTTCGAAAGCGACTTGCGCGGCTCCCTGATCGTCTCCAGCATTTTGTTCAGGATGAACAGCCGGCCTTCGCGGGCTTGACGAAGCGCCTGCTCCAGGATCGACCGGTCGATGCCGTTGATTTTGATATCCATCTGAATGGCGGTTATGCCTTCGGCGGTGCCCGCCACCTTGAAGTCCATATCGCCGAGATGGTCTTCGATTCCCTGGATATCCGTCAGGATCGACACATGGTCGCCTTCCTTGATCAAGCCCATGGCCACGCCGGCGACCGGAGCTTTGATCGGCACGCCTGCATCCATCAGCGCAAGCGTGCTCGCGCAGATAGAAGCTTGCGACGTCGACCCGTTGGACTCCAGAACCTCGGAGACAAGCCGGATCGTGTACGGGAATTCTTCCTCGGACGGAATCACCATCTCAAGCGCGCGTTCGCCCAGAGCGCCGTGTCCGATCTCACGGCGGCCGGGAGCACGCAGCGGACGGGCTTCGCCGACGGAGAACGGCGGGAAGTTGTAGTGGTGCATGAACCGCTTCGTCTCCTCGACGCCCAATCCGTCGAGAATCTGGACGTCTCCCATCGCGCCGAGCGTGCAGACGCTGAGCGCCTGAGTCTGGCCGCGCGTGAACAGGCCGGAGCCGTGCGTCCGGCTGAGCAGTCCGACCTCGCATTCGATCGGGCGGATTTCGTCCAGCTTGCGGCCGTCCGGGCGGATTTTTTCCACGGTGATCAGACGGCGAACCTCTTCCTTCACGATGTCGTACAGCACTTCCTTGACATCGTCGATTTTGTCCGGATAAATCTCGGCGAAATGCGCTTCGACTTCCTGATTGATCGCGTCGATCGCTTCGGAGCGGGCTTGCTTCTCCGGAATGCGCACGGCCTCCACCAGCCGCTGCGCGGCGTATGCGCGAACCGCTTCGTTCACTTCGCTGTCGACGGTGTGCAGCTGCACCTCCATCTTCGGCTTGCCGACTTCCTTCGCGAGCTGCTCCTGCACTTCGCAGATTTTCTTGATCTCCTCGTGGCCGAACATGATCGCTTCCAGCACGACTTCCTCGGACACCTCGCGCGCCTCGGCCTCGACCATCATGATGGCGTCCTTCGTGCCGGCGACTACGAGATACAAGTCGCTTACTTCGGCTTGCGCGGTGGTTGGGTTAATCACGAATTGACCGTCCACGCGGCCGACAATCACGCCGCCGATCGGACCGTTAAACGGCACGTCCGATATGGTCAGCGCCGCGGAAGTGCCGATCATGGCCGCGATCTCCGACGAGCAGTCCTGTTCGACGCTCATGACGAGGTTGACGATCTGCACTTCGTTGCGGAATCCTTCGGGGAACAGCGGCCGGATCGGCCGATCCGTCAAACGGCTTGCGAGAATCGCTTTTTGGCTGGGACGGCCTTCACGCTTGATGAATCCGCCCGGGATTTTGCCTACGGCATACAGCCGCTCTTCGTAGTTCACTGTCAGAGGGAAGAAGTCGAGATCCTTCGGCCCCGGCGATGCCGTTACGGTACACAGCACGGCCGTGTCGCCGTAACGCGCCATTACCGCGGCGTTGGCTTGCTTGGCCAGTCGCCCGGTCTCCAGAGTCAGCGTGCGTCCCGCCAACTCCATCGATATTTTCTTTTCCATGAATGTCCTCCTGCGCCGTTATACATTCGGGCGTTTCCCTATCTATTCTTCATTATATCCAAAATTTCCTGCATGCGAATGCTTGAAAAAAAGCAACCTTGTGGAAGAATCCAACTCGGTTGCTTTTCTTCGCCTTTTTTATCGACGCAGTCCCAGACGCTCGATCAGCGAGCTGTAACGATTGACGTCTTTGTTCTTCAGGTACGCCAGCAGCTTGCGGCGTTGACCTACCATCTTCAACAGACCGCGACGGGAATGGTGGTCTTTCTTATGCTCCCGCAGGTGATTCGTCAGGTTGATGATGTTCTCGGTCAGTACAGCGATTTGTACTTCCGGCGACCCCGTATCCGTCTCATGAGTTCTGAATTCCTTGATCAATTCGTTCTTGCGCTCTTGAGACACTGCCATTCCGTTCACCTCCTCTATTTTCCTCCGCCCTCAGCCAAGCAGGCCGTCGGTGAATCGAACCGCCAAGCTGGGGAGGATTGCCTCCTTAGGCAACAGACGTAGTATATCATAAGACGGCGGCGCGAAGCAAGGCGGTTTTTGCGCCCCGGCGCCGGTTGCCGTTCAGCGGATCGGAGCGGACAAGCGCAGCGCGGAACGGGCGGCTTCCGCGTCCTTCCGGATTTGTTCGACCAGCTCCGCCGCGGAGTTGAACTTCCGTTCCGCCCGCAAATAACCCGCGAATTCCGCGCGAATCGTCTGGCCGTACAAATCGCCGTCGAAGTCGAACAGATGCGCTTCGAGAGTCGGCTCGGGCAGGCGCTCGTGAAAGGTCGGCTTCAACCCGATGTTCATGACGCCGCCGTACGTGATGCCGCCGGCGATGACGCGCACGGTATACACGCCGCCCTTCGGCACGACATACGGTTCGTCCAGACGCATATTGGCCGTCGGAAAGCCGATGGTGCGTCCCCGCTTGTCGCCCTCCACCACAACGCCCGACACGGCGTACGGCCGGCCCAGCAGCTCGGCCGCGAGCGACACATCGCCCCCCTGCAGCGCTTCGCGGATCAACGTGCTGCTGACTTTGCGGTCGTTGCGTTGAAGATGGCGGACCGCTTCGACCGCGAACCGTCCGCGGGCCAATTGGCAGAGCGAGTCCGGCGTTCCTTCTCCCCGGTACCCGAATTTGAAGTCGAAGCCGGCGACAACCGTCTCGACTCCGAGCGGCACGAGCACCCGTTCCACGAACGCTTCGGGACTCAGCCGGGAAAAATCCGAATCGAAGTGAACGACATACGCGATATCCGCCCCGAGTTTTTCGAATTGCTCCAGCTTGTCCGGGAGCGGCGTCAATAATTTGGCGTATCCCGGTTTGCCGAGCACGTCGCGCGGATGCGGATAAAACGTCATGACGGCGAGCGGGAGCCCGAGCTCCCGGGCCCGCAGCTTGGCTCGCCCGATTACTTCCTGATGGCCGAGATGCACGCCGTCGAAATGTCCGATCGCCAGCGCGCTCGGAACCGGGGACTCCGGCAGCGCCCGTCCGTCCGCCTGATCGTCCGCAAGGCGAATCGTCCCGCTCGCCGGATCGTACGCGACCCGATAAATCAACATGATTCCATCCCCTTCTTGCCACATCGGAAAGCAGCCTTCGGCCGGCGGCGCGCCGACGAGCTTCCCGGCCGGCAGAACCGCGCCGGCCTCGCTTGAACACGGCGTCGGCCGGCATCGAAACAACGTCAAATCCAATTATCCTCGCGCGGGGGCGGCGAACACCTTCTCGGGCTTGAACCGTCCTCCGTCGAGCCGATAAAGTCCGAGAAACTCGCCGTCCGGCCCGTACAGACGCGCTAGAGCGGGAGCCGCCCCCGGCAGCGGCATGCCGTCCTCCGTCTTCGCGGCCGCCGACGCAGGCACGGGCATCCCCCGCGAGGCGGCCAACGCAGCCTCCCGGTCCAGCCGGTACGCCGGAAAGTGGCCGACGGCCCGGTCCGGAGGCACCAGAACGCCGGCCAGCTTGCCTTCCGCGACCCGGGAAGCCAGCTTCTCCAGCGTCACACAGTGCTCTGGGCCGAACGGACCGCTTGCCGTGCGCGTCAGTTCGCGCATGACCGCGGGAACCCGGAGCGCCTGTCCGATATCGGCGCATAACGTACGGATATAGGTGCCTTTCGAGCATACGACCTCGAACGACGCCTCCGGATACGGCCCGGCCATCCGCACGTCCAGACCGCGAATCTCGTAGATGCTGACCCGCCGGGCTTTGCGCTCGATCGTCTTGCCTTCCCTCGCCAGCTCGTACAGCCGCTTGCCGTCCACCTTCACCGCCGAATACATCGGCGGAACCTGGTCGATCTCCCCGACGAACGACAGGACGGCTGAAGCGATCTGACGTTCCTCCAGAGCCGAGACGTCCGCGCGGGCGATCACTTCGCCCGTGTCGTCCTCCGTGTCGGTGGCGTAGCCGAACGCCATCGTGACCCGATAAGCCTTCGGCAGCTCTTGAATGTATTCCACAAGCCGGGTGGCTCTCCCGACGCACAGCGGCAGGACCCCCGTCACCTGCGGATCGAGCGTGCCGGTATGCCCGATCCTTTTTTCCTTGAGAATCCGTCTGGCCTTGGCGACCACGTCATGCGAGGTCCAGCCTTTCGGTTTCCATACGGGCACCACGCCTTCCCAACTCATTCCAGCGCCAACTCCACTTCCCGCAGGACCGCCTTGCGCACTTCTTCCAACGTTCCCGCGACGGTCGCGCCGGAAGCCCGGACATGTCCGCCGCCTCCGAACGCCCCGGCTACGCGCGACACATCGACCTGTCCGCGCGAACGGAACGACACTTTCACCTTATCCTCGGCATCTTGCCGGAACAGCAAGCCGACCTCGACTCCCGCGACGTTGCGGGCGTAATTGACCAATCCGTCGAGATCGGAGCTGTCGGTGCGCAACTCCTGCAAGTCTTTCAAAGTGACGGAAACGTAAGCCACCCTGCGTCCGCAGGCGAACTCAAGCGTCTGCAGCCCCCGCTTCAGCAGCTCGATCTGCGCGTAGGTCATCGTCTCCAGCAGCCGTTCGGCCAGCACATGCCCCTGAACGCCGAGCCCCAGCAGCTCCGCCGCCAGGATCATGACGTTGCGGGACGTATTGCTGTAGCGGAAGCCGCCCGTGTCCGTGAGAATGCCCGTATAAATGCATTCGCCGACCGACGCGTCCGCTTCCTCCCCGCTGACGCCGATCAGATGCCACAGCATCTCGCAGGTGGCGGATGCGTCAGGCATCACGAGCGCCTGCGTCCCGAAGCGGTCGTTTGTCGCATGGTGGTCGATGTTCAGAATCGCCGCGTCGGGCGAGAGCAATCCGGCCGCGTCGCCGGCGCGCGCCCGGTCGGCGCAATCGACGAAGACGGCCGCCCGGAAAGGCGCCCGTCCCGCCAGTTCGGCGCTCCTCACGATCCGGTCGGCGTTCGGGAGGAAGCCGAATTTGGACGGCACGGCATCCTGATTCGCCATGACGTAAGACTTGCCCATACGGCCAAGCAGCCACCCCGCCGCAAGCGTCGAGCCGATCGCATCTCCGTCCGGATTGACATGCGACACGACGAGAATGTCGTCGTGCCGCCTCAAAAATTCCGCCGCTTCCCTCAGTTCCCTAAGGGTTTCCTGTGGAAAGAAAAATCCGGTCTTTCCGCTCATCGGTTCGATTCCTCTTCCCGCAGCTCGTTCAGCAGTTTGTCGATCCGGCTTCCGTATTCGATGGAGCTGTCGAATTTGAACTGCAGCTCGGGCGTCTTGCGCAGACGGATGCGCCGGCCGATCTCCGACCGGATGAAGCCGGTAGCCTGGGCCAAAGCCTTCAGCGTCGTCTCTTTTTGCTCATCGTCGCCCAGCACGCTGAGGTACACGGTGGCGATCGACAAGTCGTTCGTCACGTCCACCCCGGTGACCGTCACGAACCCGATCCGAGGATCTTTCAGTTCATTTTGCAAAAGCAGACTCATTTCTTTTTTGATCTGCTCGCCTACGCGTCCAACGCGGATTCGGGCCATCGGCGAATCACCTCTCTACCTTTTCCAACACGTACGCTTCGATCACGTCGCCTTCCTTGACATCCTGGTAATTCTCCAGCGTGATGCCGCACTCGTAGCCTTGCACGACTTCGCGGACATCGTCCTTGAACCGCTTGAGCGATTCCACTTTGCCGTCGTATACGACCGTTCCGTCGCGCACGAGCCGGGCTTGCGCGTTGCGCTGGATCTTCCCGTCGGTGACCATGCAGCCGGCGATGGTGCCGACCTTGCTGATTTTGAAGATGTTGCGGACTTCGGCATGGCCGATCACCGTTTCCTTGAACACCGGGTCCAGCATGCCTTTCATCGCGGCTTCGATCTCTTCGATCACTTTGTAAATGATGTTGTGCAGGCGAATATCGACTTTCTCCTGCTCGGCCGTCGCCTGCGCTCCCGGCTCCGGACGGACGTTAAAGCCGATGACGATCGCGTTGGAAGCCGTCGCCAGCGTCACGTCGGACTCCGTGATGGCGCCTACGCCGACGTGCAGGATTTTGACGCGCACGCCTTCGACCTCGATCTTCTCGAGGGAGCTGCGAAGCGCTTCGGCGGTGCCTTGCACGTCCGCTTTGATAATGACGTTGAGATCTTTGATCTCGCCTTCTTTGATTTGTTTGTACAGTTCGTCAAGCGTAACGCGCTTGTTCGCGCCGCCCATTTCGGACTGACGCAGGGTCGTCGCGCGCTTCTCGGCGATGGTGCGGGCTTTGCGCTCGTCCTCGAAGACCATAAACGGATCGCCGGCGAGCGGCACTTCCGTGAGGCCGGTGATCTCGACCGGAGTGGACGGACCGGCTTCCTTCAAGCGGCGCCCCTTGTCGTTAACCATCGCGCGGACGCGTCCGAAGCAGACGCCCGCGACAAACGCGTCGCCGACCTTAAGCGTCCCGTTCTGTACGAGCACGCGGGCGACCGGACCTTTGCCCTTGTCGAGCTCGGCCTCGATGACGGTGCCTCTCGCGCGTTTGTCGGGATTCGCTTTAAATTCCTGGACCTCGGCCACCAGCAAAATCATCTCGAGCAGTTGATCCAGATTTTGCTTATGCTTCGCCGACAGGTTCACAAAAATCGTATCTCCGCCCCACTCTTCGGGAACGAGGCCGTAATGGGTCAGATCCTGCTTGATCCGGTCCGGATCGGCCTCCGGTTTGTCGATTTTGTTGACCGCCACGATAATCGGCACGTTCGCCGCCTTCGCGTGGTTGATCGCTTCGACCGTCTGCGGCATGACGCCGTCGTCGGCCGCGACGACCAGGACGGTGATGTCCGTTACGCTCGCTCCGCGGGCGCGCATGCTCGTGAACGCTTCGTGGCCCGGCGTATCGAGGAACGTGATTTTTTTGCCGTTCACTTCAACCTGGTAAGCGCCGATATGCTGCGTAATGCCGCCCGCTTCGCCCGCCGTGACGTTGGTTGAACGGATGGCGTCGAGCAGCGTCGTTTTGCCGTGGTCGACGTGTCCCATAATCGTGACGACCGGCGGACGCTCCCGCAGCAGTTCCGGATCGTCGACTTCCTCGATCGTCTCGAAGTTGTCCTCCTCGACCGGAATGCGCACGTCGACTTCGACGCCGAATTCGTCCGCGACCAGTTGGATTGTATCGAGATCGAGCTCGTGGTTGATCGTCGCCATAATGCCGAGACTGATCAGCTTCTTGATGACCTCGGCCAGCTCTTTATGCAGCGCTTTGGCCAGCTCGCCGACCGTCATGCTGCCTTTGACGATGATCTTTTTCGGCGTGTTGTCGACTTTCTCCCGTTTCTCGCCGCTTTTTTTGCGGGGTCCTTTGGTGAAACGGTCGTTGTCCTCGAAATGGCGGTCGGAGCCTTTGCGCTTGCCGCGCACTTCATCCCTGCCGCTCTCGAATTTCCCGAACGGCTTCGCCGGCTTGCCGCCGGCGTTGCCCGAACGCGGGTCCGGCTTGGCCGTCGGCGTCGACTCCAGCACTTTCTTGAGCTGCGCCTCCAGGCGGTTGCCGCCCGGACGTCCGCCGCGATAGCCGCCTTGGCCGCCGCGGTTCCCGCCTTGACCGCCGCCGAAGCCGCCTTGACCTTGGCCCCCGCGATAGCCGCCTTGGCCTCCCTGGCCCTGACCGCCGCGGTTAGCGGCGTCGCGGTTGCCGAAGCCGCCTTGGCCGCCGCGGTTGCCCCCTTGGCCTTGGCCGCCTTGACCCTGGCCCCCGCGATAGCCGCCCTGGCCTCCCTGGCCCTGACCGCCGCGGTTAGCGGCGTCGCGGCTGCCGAAGCCGCCTTGGCCGCCGCGGTTGCCCCCTTGGCCTTGACCGCCTTGGCCTTGGCCCCCGCGATAGCCGCCCTGGCTTCCTTGGCCCTGGCCGCCGCGATAGCCGCCCTGGCCTCCCTGGCCCTGACCGCCGCGGTTGCCGCCTTCGCGACCTCCGCCTTGGCCGCCTCGGCGGTCTCCGCCCCGTGCGTTAGCCGATCGGGAATCCCCCGTGCCCGATCCCGTGCGCGGCGTCTCCGCCGATTTCGACGTATTTTCCTGCGCGCGTCCGGATTCCCGCGCATCTTGATTCGTTACCTGCATGCTTTGTCCTCCCGTACGATTCGGTTGCTGTGTTTGCTGTTCTCCGTTTGTCTGTGGAACCGCACGGTCAGGGCGTTTCCCGCTGTCCGAAGAAACCTGGCCCGCGCCGACCCGCGGCTTGTCGCCGCCGTTCTGCGGCTGTCCGCCCGCCCGCTTGGCAGCCGCATTCGCCTTCACGTCGCGAAAAAAATTCTCAACGGCCTCCACCGCGCTCGGTTCCATGACACTCATATGGTTGTTAACCGGCATATTCAGCCGTTTGAGTATCGTGATGATTTCCTTGCTGCTCATGTTAAGCGACTTCGCGTACTCGTATACCCTCTGCTTCTCTTGGTTACTCAATATGTTCCACCTCCGCAGATTGTGTCAGTTCCTCACCGATCCAAGCCGCCATCCTTTCGTCCGTAACCGCCACCGCTACCCGTTCGGCCTTTCCGATGCTGTAGCCGATTTCCTGACGGGTAAACCGCCGAACGAGCTTTACCCCATAGTGAAAGCATTTGTCCGAATACTTCTTATAAGCGTTCTCCGACGCATCGGCGGCGACCAGGACAAGCTTGGCTTGCCCGCTGCGGATTGCTTGCATGACTCCTTCGTCTCCAGTCGCCAGCTTGCCGGCCCTCATCGCCATGCCGAGTCTGGACAACGCCTTAGGCGTCCCCGAATTTCTCACACGGCACCTCTTCGTATTTCGCGCGGATTTGTGCGAATTGCGACTCCAACTGTTCGTACATCTCCGGCGTAATCGGCTGCTTCAGCGCGCGCTCCAGAACCCTCGTTTTTTTCGCCTGCTGGAACCCCTCCCAGCGGCCGCACAGATAAGCCCCGCGACCGTTTTTCTTGCCGGTCGGGTCGAGCTCGACCGTGCCTTCGGGCGTCCGGACGACGCGCACCATTTCTTTTTTGGACAACATTTTCTGGCATGTCACGCATTTGCGCTGTGGAATTTTACGAACCCTCAATTCGTTCACCTGCCGTTTCCGTACCCGGGAGCGGCCGAAGCCTCCGGGTTTACGCCTCTTCCGCTTCCGTATCGTCCTCGAACCATTCTTCTTCGCCCGGACGCTGCCAGCCGAACTCCTGCTCGGCTTGCGATTCGCTCTTGATGTCGATCTTCCATCCGGTCAGCTTGGCGGCCAGCCGGGCGTTTTGGCCGCGAATGCCGATGGCGAGCGACAATTGATTGTCCGGCACGATGACGCGGGTCATCTTTTCATCCTCGAAGACCTGGACGTCGGAGACTTTCGAAGGGCTGAGCGCGTTCGATACGTACTCCGCCACATCTTCGGACCATGTGACGATATCGATTTTCTCCCCGCGAAGCTCGTTGACGATCGCCTGCACGCGCGCGCCCTTCGGGCCTACGCAGGAACCGACCGGATCGACCTCGGGATTGCGGGAATAAACCGCGATCTTCGAACGGGCCCCCGCCTCGCGGGCGACCGACTTGATCTCCACGACGCCGTCGAATATTTCCGGAACCTCCAGCTCGAACAGCCGCTTGAGCAACCCCGGATGCGTGCGGGACAAGATGATCTGCGGTCCCTTCGTCGTGTTCTCCACCTTGGTGATGTAAGCCTTGACGCGATCGTTCATCGCAAACGTCTCGTTCGGCATCAGCTCGCTCAGGGGCAGCACGGCCTCCACCTTGCCCAGATCGAGGTAGATGTTGCGCGCGTCCTGGCGCTGCACCGTCCCCGTGACGATATCCTGCTCACGCTCGATAAACGCATTGTAGATGAGTCCGCGCTCCGCTTCGCGGATGCGCTGGGTCACGACCTGCTTGGCGGTCTGCGCGGCGATGCGGCCGAAGTCCCGGGGCGTCACCTCGATCTCGACGATATCGTCGATCTGATAGTTCGGATTGATCTGGCGCGCCGCGTGCAAGGAGATGTCCAACCGCGGATCGAGCACCTCCTCGACTACGGTCTTGCGGGCATATACTTTGATGACGCCGGTTTGCCGGTTGATGTCGACGCGCACGTTTTGCGCCGTATTGAAGTTGCGTTTGTAGCTGGAGATCAAGGCGGCTTCGATCGCGTCGATCAGCACGTCCTTGGCGATTCCCTTCTCGCGTTCCAAATCCGATAACGCTTCGATGAAATCGATGTTCATGGGAATGGAGCTCCTCCTTAAAACAGAATGGCCAGACGAGCGCTGGCGACTTTGGATACGGGCAGTTCCTGCCGCTTGTTCGAACCGTGCAGGACGATGACCGCCGTCTGTCCGTCGTACGACTCGAGACGGCCTTCAAACTCCTTGGCGCCGTCTACCGGCTCGTAGGTGGTGAAGCAGACGTTTTTGCCGATCGCCCGGTTGTAATCCGCCGGCTTTTTGAGCGGCCGTTCCGCGCCCGGAGAGGAAACCTCCAGGAAGTAGGCGTCCGGAATCGGGTCCCGCTCGTCGAGCTTTTTGCTCAAATATTCGCTGGCGCGGCCGCAGTCCTCGATATCGATGCCGCCCTCCTTGTCGAGAAATACGCGCAGAAACCAGTTGCTGCCTTCCTTCACGTATTCAATGTCCACGAGTTCGAACTTTTCCCGCTCCAGGAAGGGCTGCAGCAGCTCTTCCACGACGGCTTTAATTTGTCCGCTCAAGACCATAACCCCCCCGGCTGTATGCAGAAATCCGCACTCATAAAGCAAAGAGTGGGTTGCCCCACTCTTCCGCTGACAGAAGATATCACGTTACATACTGAAAAAATTATACCATAGCAATCTCTGGCTGACAAGTCAACGAGCCCTGCCCTCAGAACAACGACAACTGGTTCGACTCCGGCAGTCCGCGGAAGCAGCCGAAGCCGGCCAGAAGCTCCACAACCGTCTTCGAGACTTTCGCCCGGCGCTGGAAATCCTCGATCGACAGGAAGTCGCCCTCCGCCCTCGCTTCGGCGATGTTGCGCGCGGCGTTCTCGCCCACGCCCTGTACGGCGGAGAACGGAGGAAGCAGAGCGCCTCCCTCGACCTTGAACCGGGTCGCGTCGGACCGGTACAGATCGATCGTTTTGAACTCGAAGCCTCGGGCCGTCATCTCCAGCGCCATCTCGAGAATCGACACCATGCTCTTTTCCTTGGCCGTCGCCTGGAATCCTTTGTCCTCGATCTCCTCCAGCTTGCGCCGGATGGCGTCATAACCCTGGCAGCACAGCTCGATGTCGAAGTCCTCGGCGCGGACGCTGAAATACGTCGCGTAGAACTCCAGCGGATAATACACCTTGTAATAAGCCGTGCGGACCGCGGAGATGACGTAAGCCGCGGCGTGCGCCTTCGGAAACATGTATTCGATCTTCAGGCAGGAGTCGATATACCACTGCGGGACGTTGTGTTTTTTCATCTCTTCGATCCATTCGTCGGTCAACCCTTTGCCCTTCCGGACGCTCTCGGTGATTTTGAACGCCAGTCCGGCGTCCATGCCCGCTTTCTGGATCAGGTACAGCATGATCTCGTCCCGGCAGCCGATCACGGTCTCGATCGTGCAGGTTCCGTTCCGGATCAGCTCCTGCGCGTTGCCGAGCCAGACGCCCGTGCCGTGGGACAAGCCGGAAATTTGCAGCAAGTCGGCGAACGTCTTGGGCTGCGCTTCCTGCAGCATCTGGCGGACGAACTTCGTCCCCATCTCCGGCACCCCGTAGGTGGCGACCGGCGTCTTGATCTGTTCCGGCGTCACGCCCAGCGCCGTCGTGCTGCTGAAGATGCTCATGACCTTCGGATCGTTCATCGGAATCGTCTGCGGATCGACGCCGGTCAGATCGTACAGCATGCGCATCATCGTCGGATCGTCGTGTCCCAGAATATCGAGCTTCAGCAGATTGTCCTCGAACGCGTGGTAGTCGAAATGCGTCGTTTTCCATTCCGCCTTCGTATCGTCCGCCGGATATTGGACGGGTGTCACGTCTTCGACCTCGATGTAGTCCGGCACGACGACGATGCCTCCGGGATGCTGTCCCGTGCTGCGCTTGACGCCGGTGCAGCCCTTGGCGAGCCGCAGCACCTCGGCGGTCCGCCAGGAACGCCCGTGCTCCTCTTCGTATTTCTTCACGAAGCCGAACGCGGTTTTCTCCGCGACGGTTCCGATCGTGCCTGCGCGGAACACGCTTTTCTCGCCGAACAGCACCTTCGTGTAGTTGTGGGCCGTCGGCTGGTATTCGCCGCTGAAGTTCAGGTCGATATCGGGAACTTTGTCGCCTTTGAACCCCAGGAACGTCTCGAACGGAATGTCATGGCCGTCGCCCCGCATCGTCGCTCCGCATTTCGGACACGGCTTGTCGGGAAGATCGAAGCCGCTCCGCACGCTGCCGTCCGTAAACCATTCGCTGTGCAGACAGGACGGGCACCGGTAATGGGGAGGCAGCGGATTGACCTCGGAGATGCCGAGCATCATGGCGACGATCGACGAGCCGACGGAGCCCCGCGAACCGACGAGATAGCCGTCTTCGTTCGATTTTTTGACCAAGCGTTCGCAGATCAGGTAGTTGACGGCGAAGCCCGCTTTCGTAATCGGCACAAGCTCCCGCTCCAGCCGCTGCGTGATCACCTCGGGCAGCGGGTCCCCGTACAAGGCGCGGGCGGTGGCGTAGCACTTCGTCCGCATCTCCTCTTCGGCGCCTTCGATCTTCGGCACGAACAACTGCTTGGGGAACAGATCGTACGACTCGAACCGGTCCGCCAATTCGCTTGTGTTGCGGACGACGACCTCGTACGCCAGCTCTTCGCCCAGATCTTCCCGGAACTCGTCGAGCATCTCCTTCGTCGTGCGCAGGTGAACGTCCGGCTTCTTCTGCTCTTTGAGCGGGCTGAACCCCGTGATGCCGTTGATCGTGATGTCCCGGTTGATTTTGTCCTTCGGATCAAGATAATGCACGTTGCCGGTGGCGATAACCGGCTTGCCCTGCTTGCGGGCGATATCGATGATGAGCCGGTTCGCCTGCACCAGCGCCGACCGGCCGTTCACCAGGCCCTTGTCGACCAGATGCTGGTTGATCGAGGGCGGCTGAATCTCCAGCACGTCGTAAAATTCGGCCACCTGTTCCGCTTCCTCGGGCGTTTTGTTGAGAACCGTCTCGAACAGCTCGCCCTTCTCGCAGCCGGAGGAGATCAGCAGCCCTTCCCGGAGCTCGATCAGCTTGCTTCGGGGAATGCAGGGCACGCGGTTGAAGTACTCCGTATGCGACAGCGAGACGAGACGGAACAGATTTTTCTTGCCGACCGCGTTCAGCGCGTAGATGCAGCAGTGGAACGGCCGCGCGTTCGTCAAATTTTTCCCCGTCTCCGCGTTCAGCTCGTTCAGGTTGCCGTATCCCGCCTCCGCGGCGTCTTTCAGCATATGGAACAACACGTGGCCGAGCGCTTTCGAGTCGTCGATGGCGCGGTGATGGTTTTCAAGGCTGACCTTGAACTTCTCGCTCAGCGTGTTGAGCCGGTGGTTTTTCAGCGTCGGATAAAGCAGGCGGGACAGCTCCAGCGTGTCCAGCACGGGATTTTCCGGGACGGGCAAGCCCAGTTTTCGCGAATACGCATAGATAAAGCCGATATCGAAGGAAGCGTTGTGGGCGACAAGCACGCTGTCGCCGATAAACTTCAGAAAATCCGGCAGCGCCTGCTCGAGATCCGGCGCGTCCCGCACCATATCATCGGTGATGTTCGTCAACTGCTGGATATGGTAAGGAATCCGCTCGTGCGGGTTGACGAAGGTGGCGAATTCGTCGATCACCTTGCCGCCCTGCATACGGACGGCCGCAATCTCGATGATTTTATTGTGAGTGACGGACAAGCCCGTCGTCTCGATGTCAAAGATCACGTAATCGGCCGTCTGCAAATCCCGGTCCTGCGGCTTGTAGACGATCGGGACGGAATCGTTGACGACGTTCGCCTCCATGCCGTAGATCAGCTTGATGCCGTATTTCTTGGCCGCCTTGTTCGCCTCGGGAAAACATTGCACGTTGCCGTGGTCGGTAATCGCGATCGCCTTATGCCCCCATTTGGCGGCGGTCTTGATATACTGGTCGACCGGCGTAACCGCGTCCATCGCGCTCATGGCGGTGTGCAGATGGAATTCGACCCGCTTCTCTTCGGCATCGTCCATCCTCGGGGGCGGCGCGGGAATTTCGTTCAGGTCGGACGGCAGCAGAACCAGCTCCGGCGGATTCATGAACCGGTCGTATTCGACGCGTCCGCGGGCCTTCACCCATTTGCCGTCCGCGAGCAGGTCCAGCGTGCGCACGTCTTCCTTCGTCTTGGCGAACGACTTGACCATGATCGAATCCGTGAAATCCGTGATGCAGTAGGTGTAGAGGGTGCTCCCGTTGCGCAGCTCCTTTTTCTCCAGATTGAAGATCGCGCCCTGAACGGTTACTTTTTTCTCTTCCTCTTTAATCTCCTGCAGCGGAACGGGCATGTCTTTGATCTCGTAGCCGACCATCAGTCGGGCATCCGGATCGGGCTGGGCGGCGGTTGCCGCTTCCCGCTCGACCTGCGTCAGCACCTCCATCGCGTATGTACGGCCTTCCTCCATCACCTGCTTGGCGAATTCCTCATACTCCCGGGCGGGCGATTCGCCGGTCGTCAGCTTGACCCGCAGCCGGCGTCCGAACCGGTCGGCGAAATACTGCTGCACGTACCGGTCGATCGACTTTTTGCGGGCCATCTCCAGACCGAAGCTGTCCAGCATGTACAGCGTCAAGGCGCCCGAAGTCGCTTCGGCCTTCGACTTGACCAGCCAGCCGTTGATCGTCGCATTTTCCCGCTGCATCTCCTCGACGAACAGGGACCAGTACAACTCGACAAGCTCGGCGTCGGTCACGCCGCCGTCGAACTCGAACGCCACGCTGACGGCCGCGAGATGCGCGAATGCTTGTCTCAACGTATCGCAAAACGTTCGGTAGACGTCGGTCGGCAGCGGCTTGGCGCCCGCCAGCACGATCCGCCACGACCGGTTTTGCCGGGACACCTCGACGCGGTCGATGTACGCCTGCGAGAGCCACTCGCTCGACGCTTCGCCCGCGATGCCGGCCTGCTGCAGCAGCACCTCGAATCTTTTTCGTTTTTCAAGGGAACGATCCATAACGCCCTCCCAAAAACAAAAAGCAAATGAAATTTGCGCCGAAACGGCCGGCCGGCCGATTCCCGCGCGGGCGAATCTCCTCCGTCCGCCTCCGCGTGCGGCTGGCCGCCATTCGGCTCAAAAGCATTTGCTTTGTTGTTTGTTCATATGCGACAGCAACAAGCGCAACCGGTCAATACGAGCGGCCGAAGACGACGGTGTGGGCGGCTGGAGCGCCGCAGACCAGGCAGGCGGACTTGCGCACCTTCGGCTCGAACGGAATGTTGCGGCTGGTCGCGCCCGTCTCTTCCTTCACCTGGCGTTCGCACGCGTCGGAGCCGCACCAGCCGGCCAGCGCAAAACCCCGTTTCTCCTCCAGGAACGAACGGAACTCGTCCAGCGAGTCGACGTCCGTCATATGCTCGTCGCGGAATTTCAGGGCGCGCTCGTACATCAGCTTGTGGTTTTCCTCCAGCATCTTCCGGACTTCTTCGACGATATTGGCTTGCTCGACGGTGCGTTTCTCGCCGGACACGCGGGATACGAGGACAACGACGCCGTTGTCCAAATCGCGCGGCCCCAGCTCGATCCGCACCGGCACGCCTCTCATCTCGTACTCGTTGAATTTCCAGCCCGGGCTTTGGTCGCGGTCGTCCACCTTGACGCGGATGCCTGCGCGCTTCAGCTCGGCGAACAGCTCGTCCGTGCGCTTCAGCACCTGCTCGCGCGTCTTCGGCGGGCCGATCGGGATCATAACCGCCTGCAGCGGCGCAACCTTGGGCGGAAGCACGAGGCCGCGGTCGTCCCCGTGCACCATGATCAGCGCGCCGATCAGCCGGGTGCTTACGCCCCACGAGGTCGTGTGCACGTACTGCTGCTTGTTTTCGCGGTCCAAATACTGGATATTAAACGCCTGGGCGAAGTTCGTGCCCAGATAGTGCGACGTGCCGGCCTGCACGGCTTTGCCGTCGCGCATCATCGCTTCGATGGAGTACGTGTCGACAGCGCCCGCGAACTTCTCCGAAGGCGTCTTCTGGCCTACGATAACCGGAATCGCCAGCACGTTTTCGGCGAATTCGCGGTACACCTCCAGCATCTGCATCGTTTCCCGGCGCGCGTCGGCTTCGTCCTCGTGGGCGGTATGGCCTTCCTGCCAGAGGAATTCGGTCGTGCGCAGGAACGGCAGCGTCCGCTTCTCCCAGCGAACGACGTTCGCCCATTGGTTAATCAGCACCGGCAAATCCCGGTACGACTGAATCCAGTTGGCGTACATGTGGCCGATCATCGTCTCCGACGTCGGGCGGATCGCCAGCCGCTCCTCCAGCTTCTCTCCGCCCGCTTCCGTAACCCACGGAAGCTCCGGATTAAATCCTTCGACGTGCTCTTTTTCCTTCTGGAAGAAGCTCTCCGGAATAAACAGCGGAAAATACGCGTTCCGGTGTCCCGTCTCCTTGAAGCGGGCGTCCAGCTCGCGCTGGATCAGCTCCCAAATCTCATACCCGTCCGGACGAAGCACGACGCATCCCCGAACGGGCGAGTAGCTCATCAATTCGGCTTTGGTGATCGTATCGATGTACCAACGGGAAAAATCCTCTTGCTGAGGCGTGATTTCCTTGACAAATTGCTTATCTTTGGACATGTGTTATCCTCCAACGCGGCAGCGGTCAGCGGACCAGCTTCAAAATATCATTGTACGTAACGGCGATCATCAACAGCATCAACATGGCGAATCCGACGAAATGCACCATGCTCTCCCGGCTCGGATCGACCGGACGGCCGCGAATGGCCTCCAGTCCGAGAAACACGAGACGGCTTCCGTCCAACGCGGGGAATGGCAGCAAGTTGAAAATGCCGAGATACAAGCTCAAAATGCCTGCCCAGAAGGTGTAGTCGACGATTCCCTTCTCCGCTTGCTCCGCCGTCACCTGAATCGTGCCGACGGGACCAGACAGATCGTCCAGCGTGAACTGCCCGGTCACCAGCATCTTGAAGCCCGTCAAAATCTGCTTGGTGCTGTAAACCATGCTGTCCCAGCCGCCCTGCACGACCTCCAGCGCGTTCGGTGTCCGTTTGCCGACCGCGGAAAGCTGAATGCCGACCACGACCCGGCCGTCGGCGTCCCGCTTGGGGGTTACGCTCAAGTCGACCGGCTCTCCGTCGCGGATGACGCGCCACGTCATCGGACGCCCTTCGGCCTGCTGGATCAGTTGGGTGAGCTTTTGATGGTCGCCGCCGATTTCATGCCCGTCCACGGCGGCGACGATATCGCCGGAACGGAGTCCCGACTGGTCGGCCGGCGAGCCGGAGCTGACCGAATTCAGCTTGAGGTTCTCCGGCAACCCCGCCAGCACCATGACGAGCATAAACAGCAGAAACGCCAAAATAAAGTTCATCAGCGGACCCGCGAAAATGGCCAACGCGCGCTGCCCGACCGTCTTGCTCCCGAACTGCCGGTCCCACGGCGCGATTTGCGTCTCCCGCCCGCGCGCGACCATGACCGCATCCGGCGCGATATCGAACGTGCGGACTTCGCCGTCCGTATCGAGCCGCAGCTTCAGATCCCGCTCCAGATCGAGATAGACGACCTCGCCGCGCTCGGCCCCGACGCGGGTATCGAGCTGGTCCAGATAAATCGACCGGACTACCCCGTCACGGACGTCGACGGCGATCGTCTGACCGTTCTGCACCTGGACGATCTCCGGGTCCTCTCCGGCCATCCGGACGAAGCCGCCGATCGGAAGCAGACGCAGCGTGTAACGCGTCTCGCCCCGCCGGAACGAGAACAGCTTCGGTCCGAAGCCGATGGCAAATTCGCGAACGAGAATGCCCGCCCGCTTCGCGAAATAGTAATGTCCCCACTCGTGGATCGTGACCAGGACAAAAAACATCAGCACGATCTGAAATATCGTCTGCAGACTCATACGGCTGCCCTCCCCGGTGTCTGTCGGCTACGTCCAACTGTACTTAGATTACATGAACACTAATCATAATACAAGCAAGCCGGCGCAGATAGAACGGCCGTCAGTCAGCGGGGATGCGGATAAGCCGATGCCCGGCCCCGCGCCCAAGCGTCCGCCTCCAACACTTCCTCCAGACCGGGGTTATCGATCGGCGCATGGGATTCGAGGGCGTCGGCGATCACGTCGTCGATCGCCAGGAAGGGCAGCTCTCCCCGGACGAACCGGTCGACCGCCACCTCGTTGGCCGCGTTGAAGACGGCGGTCGCAACGCCGCCCGCCCGTCCGCTCTCGAACGCCAGCCGAAGCGCCGGGTAGCGGTCCATATCCGCCGGACGGAAGTGCAGCTTGCCGATCTGCGCCAGATTCAGCTTCGGAGCCGGATTCGGCAGCCGGTCCGGCCAGGTGAGCGCATACTGGATCGGCACCCGCATATCCGGGGAGCCCAACTGCGCCATCACGCTTCCGTCGACGTACTCGACCATCGAATGAACGATGCTCTCGGGATGCACCAGCACCTCGATGCGGTCGTAGGGCAAACCGAACAGCCAGTGCGCCTCGATCACTTCCAGCCCCTTGTTCGCCATCGTGGCCGAATCGATCGTCACCTTGGCCCCCATCGACCAATTGGGATGCTTCAGCGCCTGCTCGACCGTCACGTTCGTCAATTCCTCGCGGCTTCGGTCGCGGAAAGCGCCGCCCGATGCCGTAATCATCAGCTTGGCGATCCGGCCCGACGGCTCGCCGTTCAGGCATTGGAAGATCGCGGAATGCTCGCTGTCCACCGGCAATATCCGGACGCCCTTGCGGGAAGCCGCTTCGCACACGATCGACCCGGCGGCGACCAGCGTCTCCTTGTTGGCGAGGGCGATCGTCTTGCCGGCTTCGATCGCGGCCAGCGTCGGCTTCAGCCCGCGGCTGCCCACGACCGCCGTCAGCACGATATCGGCTTCCGTGCCGGCCGCCGCCTCCACCAGGCCTTCCTCTCCCCAATACAGCTTCACGCCGCTTGGCAGATGCGGACGAATCCGGCCCGCAGCCTCCCGGGTTCCGACCGATACGATGCGGGGACGGAATTTTTTAACCTGCTCCAGCAGCAGATCGGCGTTCGATCCCGCCGCCAGGGCTTCCACGCGGAATTCGTCCGGATGGCTCGCGATGACGTCAAGCGCCTGCGTTCCGACCGAACCTGTCGAGCCCAATAACGATACTCGCTTCAAAGCGTTCACTCCGTTTCTCTCTATCACCCGATCAACCCGACCACGTGCAGGAACGGGAACACGATCAGCCAACTGTCGGTCCGATCCAGCACGCCTCCGTGACCGGGAAGCAGCCGCCCCGAATCCTTGATGCCTCTCACCCGTTTATAGGCCGACTGCATCAAATCGCCAAGCTGGCCGACGACCGCGATGCAAACGCCGATCACGGCGGCTTCTCCGAACCCGATCAGTTCGGGCTTCCAGGCGGCCATCGCCATCGTGACGGCAACCGCCAGCAACACGCCGCCCAAGGCGCCCTCCACCGTTTTGTTGGGGCTGATGGACGGCCAAAGCTTCGTTCGGCCGAAAGCCCGTCCGGCGAAATACGCCCCCGAATCCGACGCCCATACCCCGAGCAGCACGAGCAGCGTCCACCACAAGCCGTCGTCTCCCGACAATCGCGTATCGATCATATAGCGGAATCCGGCGGCCACATACAGGATGCCCAGCAGCTCCAGCGCGATCATATCGAGCGTGATCCGGTTTTTGCTGACAACCGTCAGCGCGAACAGCACGAACATCAGCGCCCACAGCAGATCCGCCGCCGACCAGGCGGTTCCCCACAGCCGATCCCATCCGGCGCCGGAATCAGAAGGCCAGACCAGCGCGGCCAAGGCGGCGTAACCGGCGATCGCCGTCGGATCGGCCGCGCGCACGCCGTTCATTCGATGGTATTCATGCAAGCCGATAAAGGCCATCGCCGCCAGAAGCGCGGCAAACCAATATCCGCCGAGCACGAGCACGGCAATAAACGCGGCGCCCGCAACGATACCGGTCAACAATCTCTGTCTCAACGATTTCCCTCCATGCGGTCAGATCCCGCCATACCGGCGGGCCCGCCGTTGGTATTGCGCAATCGCTTCGCGGAAATGCTCCTCCGTGAACTCCGGCCAATACCGTTCGGTGAACCAGAACTCACTGTATGCCATCTGCCACAACATAAAATTGCTGACCCGAATTTCTCCGCTCGTGCGGATCATCAGATCGGGGTCCGGGAGATCGTATGTATAGAGGCAGGATGCGAACATGTCTTCGTCGATCTGTTCCGGATCGAGCTCGCCTCTCTGAATGCGGCGGCCGAGCTCTCTCGCCGCGTGCACCATTTCCGTGCGGCTTCCGTAATTCAGCGCGAAATTCAGGATCATTCCCGTATTGTTCTTGGTGCGTTCGATGGCGGCTTCGACCGTTCGAAGCGTATGCGCCGGCAGCCCTTCCCGAATCCCCATCATGCGCACCTGGACGTTTTTCTCGACCAGTTCGTCCATCATGATCGGAAAAAATTCTTGAGGCAACTTCATCAGGAAGTCGACTTCGTCGGCGGGACGCTTCCAATTCTCAGTCGAAAACGCGTACAACGTCAACACCTGCACGCCCAGTTCGTTCGCGCAGGCCACTATCCGTTTCACCGTCTGCATGCCGGTATGATGGCCGGCGACCCGCGGCAAGCCCCGCTGCTTCGCCCAGCGCCCGTTGCCGTCCATGATGATGGCCACGTGGCGCGGGACGTTGCGCCGATCCGGCTCCGCACCGCGGGGTTGTCTGCCGCCGCCCAACAGTCGTCTCCATAAGTTCCTCATCGGTTTCACCCAGCCTAAGAGATCAGAAGGCAAAAACCCCCACTTTCCAGAGGGGGCCAATCGGACTCACACTTCCATGATTTCCTTTTCTTTTGCTGCCAGCACTTTTTCGACATCGGCGACTGCCCTGTCGGTGAATTTCTGGATGTCTTCTTGATGACGGCGGGATTCGTCCTCGGACACGCCGTTTTTCTCAAGTTTCTTGATCTGTTCGATCGCGTCGCGGCGAATGTTGCGGATCGCCACTTTCGCTTCTTCGCCGTATTTGCGGGTCAGCTTCACCAGATCGGCGCGGCGCTCTTCGGTCAGCGGCGGAATGGACAAGCGGATGACATTGCCGTCGTTCGTCGGCGTCAAGCCAATGTCGGATTTCATGATCGCTTTCTCAATGGCGCCCAAAGACGATTTGTCCCAAGGCTGAATGATCAGCGTGCGGGCGTCCGGCGTTGTGATCGACGCCATCTGGGACACCGGAGTCATCGTTCCGTAATATTCCGCTTCCACCCGGTCCAGCAGCGCCGGAGTGGCGCGTCCGGCCCGAAGCGAAGACAGATCCCGTTTCAGAGCGCCGATCGCTTTATCCATGCGTTCTTCGGCGTTTTTTTTGATCGACTGCGGCATTAAGAGACACTCCCTCTGACGATCGTTCCGATTTTTTCGCCCATGACGGCGCGTTTGATATTGCCGTTTTCCGTGATGGAGAAGACGATAAGAGGCAAATTGTTGTCCATGCACAGCGACGAAGCGGTGGAATCCATGACGCCGAGGTTTTGGTTCAGCACGTCGAGATACGTCAGCTCATCGTACTTCACCGCGTCCGTATGCTTGAATGGGTCCGCGCTGTAGACGCCGTCGACCTTGTTTTTAGCCATCAGGATCACATCCGCCTCGATCTCGGCCGCGCGAAGCGCCGCCGTCGTGTCGGTCGAGAAATACGGATTGCCCGTTCCGGCCGCAAAAATCACGACGCGCCCCTTCTCCAGGTGACGGATCGCGCGGCGGCGGATATAAGGCTCCGCCACTTGCTGCATCGTAATAGACGTCTGTACCCGGGTCGGCACATCGATCTGCTCCAGCGCGTCCTGCAGCGCCAGCGAGTTCATCACCGTGGCAAGCATGCCCATGTAGTCCGCTGTCGCCCGGTCGATGCCTTTGGCGCTTCCGGCGATGCCGCGCCAAATATTGCCGCCGCCGACGACGATCGCCACTTCGACGCCCAGTTCGTGCACCTGCTTGACTTGCTCGGCGACCGACGCCATCGTTTGCGAATCGATTCCATACCCGAGTTGTCCGGCCAACGCTTCGCCGCTCAACTTCAACACGACGCGCTTATATTTGGGTTGTACCAAACTGAATTCCTCCGTTTCCCAGACGTCCACAGGCCTTGATTTTGCTTCGATAAATGCCCTACTTTATAAAAGAAGGAACACGCAGGTGTTCCGTCTCGCGGCTCCGCCGGCCCGAGGCCGGCGGATATGCAGTTAAGCGATTATTGTTTGACCTGAGCCATAACTTCCGCGACGAAGTCGTCTTGCTTTTTCTCCAGGCCTTCGCCCAGCTCGTAGCGGACAAAACGGCGGATGGAGATGTTTTCGCCGATCTGGCTGATTTTTTCGTTCAGCAGTTGCGAAATCGTTTGGTCCGGGTTTTTGATGAACGGCTGCTCCAGCAAGCAGTACTCTTCGTAGAACTTGTTCAAGCGGCCTTCGACCATTTTCTCGACGATTTTTTCCGGCTTGCCTTCGTTCAGAGCCTGGTTTCTCAAAACTTCGCGCTCGTGGTCCAGGTCCTCTTGCGGCACGTCTTCGCGGCGAACGTAACGCGGATTGGCCGCCGCGATCTGCATCGCGATGTTGCGCGCGAACTCTTTGAACTGCTCCGTTTTGGCGACGAAGTCCGTCTCGCAGTTGATCTCGACCAGGACGCCGATCCGGCCGCCGGCGTGGATGTAGCTTTCGACCACGCCCTCGGTCGCGATGCGGCCCGCTTTTTTGGCGGCGGCCGCCAGGCCTTTTTCACGCAGGATGTCTTTCGCTTTATTCAGGTCGCCGGCCGCTTCTTCCAGCGCTTTTTTGCAATCCAGCATACCCGCGCCCGTTGTTTCGCGCAGTTCTTTTACCATAGCTGCCGTAATGTTCGACATTGGGGGTTCCCTCCTGTGAGAACGATGGATTCCTGTCTCTGCTTTCTCAAAAAAAGGGCGGTGAGAGGCTCATCACCCGCTAACCACCCTTGCATTTGGATTTCGAAGATTAGGCTGTCGTTTCTTCGCCTTGGTTGGCTTCAACAACCGCGTCGGCGATTTTCGCCGTCAGCAGCTTGACTGCGCGGATCGCGTCGTCGTTGCCCGGGATTACGTAATCGATCTCATCCGGATCGCAGTTCGTGTCGACGATGCCGACGATCGGGATGCCCAGCTTGCGGGCTTCCGCAACCGCGATGCGCTCTTTGCGCGGATCGATAACGAACAGGGCGGACGGAAGTTTTTTCATGTTTTTGATGCCGCCGAGGAATTTCTCCAGACGCTCTTTCTCTTTGCGGAGCAGGATGACTTCTTTTTTCGGCAGCAGATCGAACGTGCCGTCCACTTCCATACGCTCCAGATCTTTCAGACGGTTGATCCGTTTTTGGATCGTCGAGAAGTTCGTCAGCAGGCCGCCCAGCCAACGCTGGTTGATGTAGAACTGGCCGCTGCGCTCGGCTTCTTCCTTAACGGAGTCTTGCGCTTGTTTTTTCGTGCCGACGAACAGGATCGTTCCGCCTTCGGCTGCGAGCTGGCGCACGAAGTTGTACGCTTCCTCGACTTTTTTGACCGTTTTTTGCAGGTCGATGATGTAAATGCCGTTCCGTTCGGTGAAGATATAGCGATCCATTTTCGGGTTCCAGCGACGGGTTTGATGTCCGAAGTGTACCCCAGCTTCCAGAAGCTGTTTCATGGAGATGACTGCCATCTTCACGCACCTCCTCGAGAATGGTTTTGGTTCCCTCCGCCGATCGCATCTTTGCACCAGACTCCCCGCAGGAAGCACCGTGATGCAAATTGACCAAGCGTGCGTGGTAAACACCGACAATTACTATATCATATCCGACAACGCTTTTGCAAGCATCGTCGAACGGCCCCGCACGGCGCGTCCGGAGCCGGGAAACTCCGGCCTCGAACCGCAAAAAAACGGACCGACGCTGCCAATCAGCATCAGTCCGACGTAATCGCTTGGACAATCGCTTCGATCGAAGTGCCGGGCTTGAAGGTGTACGTGCCGGCACGGATCTTTGTCGTCTTGTATTGCTTGCGCAGCGCCTCCACCAAATCTTCGGGGCGCTCGATCACGCCCGCTTCGGCCAAAGCCTCCGCCGCCTGCTGGGCGAGCGCTCCTCCGGGAATGCGGACCGTGCCCGGCGGCAAGGACGGGCTCGGCGCCGGTGTCTCGGCAGGGGCGGACTGGACGGCAACGGCGGAATCCGCCGCCGGAGACGGTTCCGGCGCGGCCGTCTCGGCGGCGATCTTCGCTCTCTCCTGCGCGGCCGCTTGCTTCTTGACGGCTTCCAGCTCGCTCTCCGTCAGCACCCGGTAGCCTTGGCGGGCCGCCTCGGCTTTCCAGGCATCCGGGCCGATGCCGGCGGGGACCGGGGCTTGTTCGGCGCCCGACGCGCGGATCAACTGCAGCAGCAGGCTGGCGAGTACGATGCCGCTCCCCAGTCCTGCGATAAACGGCTTACGATGGGGCATGCTGACGCGCCTCCCGTTTCGCCAAACCGAGAATCAGCATGACTTCGCCCTTGTTCATGCCCAGCTTGCGGGCGATTTGCTCCGTCGACTTGCCCTGCCGGTAATACTCGAACAGCTCGGGATACCGTTCCTCGATCGATCCCCCGTCCCCTTCCGGCTGCGCGGACGGCGCGGGAGCCGCCGGTTCCGCTGCGGGAGCCGCGGGCGCGGCCGGGAGTTCGGGATTCGACAGCAGCGATCGGAGCCATTCGTTTTGCTTCTCGAGCGCGTACATCCGGCGTTCCACCTCGGCCAGACGCTCGTCGTGCTCATGCTTGAAGTTGGCCAGCCACTCGGCGAACCGTTTGTTTTCTTCCTCCAGCTCGGAGGAGAACGCGTCAAGCGTCCGCTCGATGTCGTCCAAGCTCGGGGCGGCGGATTTCTTTTGCTTATTGGGCAGCAGCCATGCCAATCCGATCAGGCATAAGCCGATCACGGCCAGATAGCCCCATGCACCCATTACGACCCCCCATTTCCTGATGACTTACCCTCTCAGATCGATGTATTTTCCTTTAAACGGATGCGCGGCCGGGATATCCCGCGCTTCCCGTTCTTCTTTCCGTTTCCGCTTTCCCGCTCCGCCGTCCGCGTTCCTCCGGGCCTCCTGCTCCCCTTCGTCGGCGATGCGGGTTTCGGCGGGCGATTCCGTCTTGAGCGTCTTCTGCCGATCCTGTTCGGTTTTCTTAAGCGATTCCTGACCGAGGATCTGCTGATCCAGCATCGGCTTGGCCGTTTGCTGCTGCTGAAGAACGCTTGCGTCCTGCAGGCGGGGCAGCGCCATCTGAAGATCGACGGCCTTCATATCCATGGCGGACACCTCCGCGGTCAATCGTTACGTCAAGGAAAGCATCGCGATTTCCCCGTCCACAATCCGGAAATACATCCGCTGCACGGCGTCTTTGATAAATCTCGTTTGGCGTCCGATCACGATCCGGGTCCCGCCGTATATCGTCGACAACACCTCGACGCGGGCCGTATCCGTGTTTTCGAGAATTTTCTCGATTTCGTACATGCGCTGCTTGGCTTCTTCGTACTCCTCTTGCATTTGTTTCTTCGTGTGGTTCAGTTTGACCCGCATCGCCAGCTTGTCCGGGGACAATTGTCCCGCTGCCGCCATCTGATCGAGCAGGACAAGCGCTTTCTCCGTCTTGTCCAACCGGTCGAGCAGATCGCGCATGACGCCGCGAAGCTCCGCATGCTCGTTCCGCAGTTCGGGCAGCACGCCGACCTCGATCGCGGTTTGCGTGGACATCGGGTTGCCGATCGTCCGGGCCCGAACGCGTTCCCCCGCCTGGATCGTTCCGCCGACGATCAAGCCTTTGGCTCCGTCGCACAGCACCGAACGTCCGGCGCGGATCTGCGAATGCATGATGCTTTGGGCGACGATGACGTCTTCCGCCGCTTCCACGTTGCCGTCCTGAATAAACGATACCTTGACGTTGCGCCCGGCTTTCACCAGACCTTTGCCCAATCCGAGAATGCCGGCGGAGATGTCGATGGACCCTCCCGCCAACACCTCGGCGGCTTCCACGCCTCCGATGATCCGGATGTCCCCGTCCGCCCGCACGCGAAATCCGTTCAGCACGTTGCCCCGAATGACGACGTTGCCGACGAAGTCGATGTTGCCGACATTGTAATCGACGTCGCCGTTCACCTCGAAGACGGGGAAGACGTTGATCTTCTGCCCTTCGGTGCGGACGACTTGTCCGTCCAGAGCCGCGTACATATTGTTTTGCTCCGGATCGAGAATCACGTTTTTGCCCGGCTTGAACCGGGCTTCCTTGCCTTTTTTCGCGATGATCGGCTGGCCGGTTACGTCGATGCCGTTGATGCCTTCCTTGGGCGGCAGACGTTCAGCGATTTTTTGACCTTTGCGCACGTTGTTGAGCTGCCGAAGCTCGCGGAAATCCACCTTGCCGTCTTCGGTTTCGGAAGGCCTTTTCTCCGAATCCCCGTCGAACAGCAGCACGATTTTGCCGTCTTCGCCCTCAATGGCCGGGTCGCCTTGGGCGATCAGCACTTTCTCGCCCAAATAGGCGTTCGGCTCGGCGGCGATTTTGCCGATGACATCCCAAAATACGCCGTACCGGATTTGATAGGCGGCCAGCAGTTCCTCCAGCTCGTTCAGAGGCAGCTTGGCATAGTCCTGTTTTTTTTTGAACTGTAAATAAGCGCGCAATTTATCGTCTGTGGTGCTGATTAGCAGATCCTGATCCAACATCGCGATCCCCCTCCGTCCCCGTTACGATCCTTCCATTAACTGCGGCTTCAGTCGTCCGAGCGCCCCTCGCAGCCGTAATATTGCCTTCGAGTGTAACTGAGAAATCCGGGAGGGAGACAACGACATGACTTCCGCTATTTCGCTAAGAGATAATTCCTCGTAATAAAACAAGGATACGACCGTCCGTTCCTTTTCCGTCAGCTTGTCGATCGCCTTCGCGAGCGTCTCCTTCAGGAACAGCTCATTGACGGTGTATTCCGGATTTTTCGCTTTTTCGTCCACCATGAGAGACAGCCTCGTCTCCGATTCTTCGTCCTTGATCGGATCGTCGAACGAGCACAACGAGGCGAACGAAATTTCCTGTAGAACCTGCCGGAATTCAGATTCCTTCATATTCAAATAAGCGGCCATTTCCTCGTCGGTCACCGAGCGCATCCGCTGCTGTTCCAGCTTTTGATACGCCTCCTCGACCCGCCTGGCCTTCTCGCGGACGGACCGGGGAACCCAATCGTTCTGCCGCAATCCGTCGATGATCGCGCCGCGTATCCGCCAAGACGCGTACGTCTCGAACTGCAATCCCCGCTTGTAGTCGAATTTATCGACGGCGTCGATCAGGCCCATGGCTCCGAACCCGATCAAATCTTCCTTGGATACCGATTTCGGCAAATTCACAGCCATGCGGCTGGCGACATATTCCACCAGTGGCACATAACTTTCGATTAGCGCTTGCTTGGCCTCGTGGCGGCGCTCCAACTTCCACTCCTGCCACAGCTCGTCATTGGAGCGGGCATTCGGTTTTTGATGGATCATTCGCGCACCTCCCGTCCCTCCTGGTTATCGCCCGAATATCCTTGACCGTCAATCGGAATTCTGGAAGTGTCTCACCACGCGAGCCACTTCCTCAGGTGACTGCTCCGGCTTCTTCGTTTGAAGCTTGGGAAACGTCAACGGTTCGAAAGCCGGTTCCGGCTCGTCATCCCGCTTGTCCGAGACGTCCGGCTCCGTCTCGTCCGGCGTGACGTAATCGATATGGGCTCCCCGGCCGTCGTCCTTCCGTTCGGCCGTCGTCCTGGAATCGGCGCCCGCTTGGCCGACCACAAGCCCGAGGACGAAGCGGACCGCATAACCGATCGCGAACAGCCAGACAAAGCTCCACAACGTTTTCGAGAGCGTATCCGTCCACACATTGCCGGACCAAGAGAACAGCAGGGTCAAGACGGCCCCGGTCAAACCTAACGCCACATTCCATCGCCATGTTCCAATCATTCGGCTACAGTTCCTTTACTCCGTGCTGCACGCTTCGAACCAGCAGAAGGCCGGTCTCGCTGTAAAACTCGATGGTGCGCCCGTAATTTGAACCCGTGTCCTCTGCTATGAGCGGGATGTTGAGGCGCTTCAAAATCTCCTTGCACGCCTCGACGTTGCGCGGACCGATCCGCATCGTCTCGTTCTGCGAGGCGAACGCGAACATCTGCGCGCCGCCCGCCATTTTGGCTTCCAGGCTGCGAATGCGGGCCCCGATCCGCTCCATGCGGGCCAGCAGCTCCGGCACGGCCGTATCGGCGTATTTCGCCGGATTCAAGCTCTCGTCTCTCGAAATATCCGAGGACGGCAGCATGATGTGAGCCATTCCCGCGATTTTGTTCAGGCTGTCGTACAGCGTCAAGCCAACGCACGAGCCGAGTCCCGTCGTCTTGAGCACGCCGCCCGCGCCGGTAACGTTCAGATCGGCCATCCCGACCTTGATATAGGTGTCTTGGATCATCTATACCGGCACTCCCAGCGCCTGAAATAGCTTCTCGAACGAGTCGGGGTCCGGAATAAAGAAGCAAAAGCCCCCGATGTCCTCCCGCTCCTCCAAAAAGGCGGTCTCGATGAGCAGCGCGTGATCGCCCATCACGCCGAACTGCAAGATCCCGTAGCTCAGGATCGCGCCGGCCATGTCGAAGGCCAGTCCCGGCACGGAGGGGGTCAGATGCAAGCCCGTCAGATCGGCCAGCGAGGACAAGTAAGACCCCGCCAAAATGTTGCCGATCTCGTGCAGCGCCGACCATTCCATCTCCGTCCATTCGTCCTCGCCGCTCCATTCGAGCCCGACGAGACGCCGGAGGATGCTGCGGGCGGACGTCTGATCCAGAATAAAAAACATATTGCCCGTCGCGTCGCCCTCCACCCGGAGGAAGATGGCGATAACCACTTCCTCCGGTCCGCCGACCTTTTCGGAGATCTCTTCGAAGGGAACCATGTCAACGCTGGGCACCTTCATGTCGATCGGCTTGTTGAGCAGCCGGGACAGCGCGGTGGCCGCATGTCCGGCCCCAATATTGCCGACCTCTCTCAACGCGTCAAGCTGAAGTTCGGCAAACAGCTTGCGGCTCGCCACGTCAAACCTCCATCTGTTCCAACTGGATGATTTCGCTTTTGTTGAGAACTTCTTCGAGGTTCAACAGCACGAGCAGCCGTTCCCCGATCTTGGCGATGCCGCGCAAATATTTGGCGCGGATGCCGCCGACGATTTCCGGCGGCAGCTCGATTTGATCCGAATTCACGTCGATCACGTCGCTTGCCGAATCCACGATCATGCCGACTTCCAGATCGCCGACGGCGACGATGATGATCCGGGTGTTGTCCGTGTACTCCGCTTCCGGCAGACCGAAACGTCCGCGCAAGTCGATCACCGGCAGGACGACGCCTCGGTTGTTGATGACGCCTTTGACAAAGGCCGGGGTCTTCGGCACGCGGGTCATCGGCGACATTCTTTCGATCGTTTTCACTTTTTCGACTTCCACGCCGTATTCCTCATGTCCAAGCGCAAAGACGATAACCTTCAATTCTTCCGCCATCCGGATTACCTCCTCGGAATAATCGTTATTTCAGCAACGCGTTCGGGTCGAGAATGAGAGCGACATGGCCGTCGCCCAGTATCGTCGCTCCGGACACGGCAAACACCTTGGACAAATACGAGCCGAGCGATTTGAGCACGATTTCCTGCTGGCCGATCAAATCGTCGACGACCAGCGCCATCAGCCGCTCCCCTTTGCGCACGATGACGACGAACAGCTCCTCCGCCGACGTATCGGCTCCCGGAACGTCCAGAACTTCCGACAGGAACAGGATCGGGATAACGGACCCGCGGTATTGGATGAGCCGCTCCCCATGCACGACGCGGATCTCGCTGCGCGGGATCAAGGACGTCTCCACCATGGACGACAGCGGAATCGCGTATTTCTCGTCGCCGACCCGGATGAGCATCGCCGCGATGATGGACAACGTAAGCGGCAACTGGACGGTGAACTTCGTGCCTTGTCCCCAGCGGCTCTCGACCGTAACCTTGCCGCCCAGCGACTCGATTTTCGTCTTGACGACGTCGAGACCGACGCCGCGGCCGGAGATGTCGGTAATTTTGTCCGCCGTGCTGAAGCCGGGGGCGAACAAAAGCATATGGATTTCTTCATCCTTCATCGACTTGGCCTGATCGGCGGTGATGACGCCCCGCTTGATCGCGGTCTGCATGACCTTTTCCGTATGTATGCCCCGGCCGTCGTCTTCGATCTCGATAAACACATGGTTGCCGCTGTGGTAAGCGCGGAGATGCACGGTTCCCTGCTCGGGCTTGCCCGCCGCCACCCGTTCATCCGGCCGCTCGATGCCGTGGTCGCCCGAATTGCGAAGCAGGTGGACAAGCGGATCGCCGATCTCGTCGATTACCGTCCGGTCCAGCTCCGTATCCGCCCCCGTGATGACCAGCTCGATTTTTTTGTCGAGCGTCTTCGCCAGGTCGCGGATCAGCCGCGGGAACCGGTTGAAGACGGATTCGACCGGAACCATCCGCAGCTTCAGCACGATATTTTGCAGATCGCTGCTGACGCGCGCCATATGCTCGACGGTCTCCGTCAGCGCCTGGCTGCGCAGCTCCGACGCCAGCGACTCCAGCCGCACCCGGTCGATCAGCAGCTCGCTGAACAGGTTCATCAGCGTGTCCAGCTTTTCGATATCGACGCGGATCGTGCGGTTGACCGCGCCCCCCGAGGCGCCCGCGGGGGCACCCGCCGAAGGGCCGGCCGCCGGCGCTGCCGCCCGCTCCCGTCTCTCGGCCGGACGCGGCGCAGCGGCCGCAGCGGCTGCCGCCGTCTCCTGCTTCGCGATCTCGCCTTCGCGCATCTGCTTCAGATCGGCTGCCGTAATCGCCGTAACGACCGGCGGTTCCACTTCGCTGATCGAGCCGAGCGCTTTTTCAAGCTCTTCCTTCGGGTGCTCCGTCACGAAATAAACCGTAAAGCCTTTGTCGAATTTCTCCTGCTCGATGTCCTGGACGGCCGGCTGCGATTTGACGACCTCCCCGAACTTCTCGAACACCTGGAACACCATAAACGCGCGGGCCGCTTTCAGCACGCAGGTCGGGGCCAGCGATATATCGATCCGGTACAGGCCGAGACCGGCCTGGAGCGACTGCTCGGCCACCGATAGCTGGAATTGGTCCAGCATCCCGGCCGCGGAACCCGCAGACCCCGCGGAAGCCGCCGCGCTTTGCGCGGACGGTATCGCGGCAGACGCCGGCACATCGCCTTTGGCGATCGCTTGAAGCGACGCCACAATGGCCGTTACGTCGGCCTTGCCGGTGCCGCCGGCGATAATATCCTGAACCATCGTCTCCAGCGCGTCCAAGCATTGAAACAAGACGTCGAAGATCGGTTCCGTCATGCGCAGTTTGTGGTTGCGCACGAGATCCAGCACGTTCTCCATCTCGTGCGTCAAGGTGGCCAGCTCTTCAAAGCCCATCGTGGCCGACATGCCTTTCAACGTATGAGCCGAACGAAACATCACCTGCACGATGCTTATGTCGTCCGGGGATTGCTCCAACTGCAGCATATTGTCGTTCATCGCCTGCAGATGCTCCCGCGCTTCGTCGATGAACATGCCCAAATACTGATTCAGTTCCACGTCCTGCACCTCCCGCCATTATTTTCATCCTTGATTGACAACATTCGACAGATAGGGCCCAATTTCCTCTAAGGGAAGCACGGTTTTTGCCGCGCCGTTTTCGACAGCCGATCTGGGCATTCCGTATACGACGCAAGTCGCTTCGGATTCGGCGATCGTCGTTGCCGCTCCGGCCTCCCGCAGCGCCAGCATTCCCTTCGCTCCGTCGCTGCCCATGCCCGTCATCACGACGGCGTGCCGCTTCAAGCGATGCAGAGGCAGCAGCGATTCGAACAACACGTCGACGGAAGGCCGATGGCCGGAACGCGGCTCCTGCTTCGACAGCGCGATCCGGTATTGGCCGTCCCCGGCTTCCTCGACATGCATGTGCCATCCTCCCGGCGCGATATAGGCGAGACCGTTCTCCAACATGCTGCCCTGCTCGGCTTCCTCGACGCGGATGCGGCTGATCGCGTCGAGCCTCTGCGCCAGCGACTTGGTGAAGTTCGGCGGCATATGCTGAACGATGACGATAGCTGCGGGAAAGTCGCCCGGAAGCGAGGCGATGACCTTCTGGAGCGCCTTGGGACCTCCCGTGGACGTGCCGATGGCCACGATATGTCTGATCTGCCGGTCGCCGGCGGCGCGGTCGCGCTTCGGCGGCTTGCCGGGAAGCGGCGGCCTCGTCTGGTCGCGGCGGGACTCCGCCGGGAGCGCTGCCGGCTGTCTGGCGGGCCCGTCCTCCGCCGGCCCGGGCTTCGGCCGGACCCCGAACGGTTCCGCCGCCGAAGCGGGCAACGGCGCCGGTCCGGCCGGCGGCCGGCCCTGCTTCTTTCCGACCGGCGTTATTTTCGCCGTTACGGCCATGAGCAGCTTTTCATGAAGCTGCTGCTTGACCTTGTACAAATCCAGAGAAATCGAACCGGAAGGCTTGCGGACGAAGTCCACCGCTCCAAGCTCCAGCGCCTGAATCGTTTCCTTGGCACCCTCCGCCGTCAGACTGCTCAGCATGACGACCGGCACCGGACACTCCCGCATGATGACGCGCAGCGCGTCGAGTCCGTTCATTTCCGGCATCTCGATATCCATCGTAACGGCATCGGGCCGATGCTTCTTGACCAGTTCAACCGCTTCTTTGCCGTTTTTGGCCGTCGCGACGACCTCCATCCGCGGATGCTCAGCGATCAGATCGCCGACCAGCTTGCGCATGAAGAGGGAATCGTCCACGACGAGAATCCGATGAGGCTCCATTTGATCTCTCCTTTTCTGTCGCAGCCTAGGGGTCTGGTGAGGATCAAGAACAAGCATGGAAAGCTCTCGCTAATCGCGGTCGCTTCTCCTGGATTGGGCTCCGAAAAAAGCTTTGCTGATAAACCGGCTCAAAAAGGATTTAAGCCCGCCTGCCGCTTCTGCCGGCGCCGTTCCGGAGGCTCCCGCCGGCGCGGCCGCATACCGTCCGGCCAACTGGAACAGGCTCCGCGAAGCGGGACTTCGCGGAGAGTCGATCGTGAACGGAACTTGCTTTTTGACGGCGCGGCCGACCTCCGGATCGTCGGGCAGCGATCCGAGAAACGGAATGGAAAAACCCAAGAAGCTGGACGCGACCCTGTCGAGTTTGTCGGCCGTCTGCACGCCTTCCCGGTCGTCCGTCACCCGGTTGACCACCAGCCGGAAGTTCCGGTACCGTTCCGTCACGTACACCATCTTCATCAGCGCGTAAGCGTCGGCAATCGCCGTCGGCTCCGGCGTGGTGACGACAATCGTCTCGTCGGAGGACGAGATCAGGCGGGCCGTCTCCTTCGACAGTCCCGCGCCGGTATCGATCAGCAAATAATCCGCGTATCCATTCAACTGCTGAATCTGGGAGACGAAGTAGGAGATTTCCTCCTCGTTCATCCGCAGCAGATCGTACACGCCCGAGCCCCCGGCGATATACTCGAGGCCGTTCGCCCCCCGGTTCATCACCTCCCACACGGTTTTTTCCCGCGTAATGAGATGATGAAGATGGTAAGGCGCCGACGATCCCATGAGCACGTCGATGTTCGCCAGACCGAAATCCGCGTCGAGCAGCACCACCTTCAAGCCCCGTTTTTCCAGCGCGAGAGCGAAATTCAGCGAAAAATTCGACTTGCCGACGCCGCCTTTCCCGCTGGTTATCGTAACGACGCGGGTTTTGGGCGAACTGGAGCGGCCTGTGTAGCGGTCCATGATGTCACGCAGCGCTTGTGCCTGGTCAGCCATTTCCGGGTTCCTCCAACAGCCTGCGAACCAAGGCGGCCTCGTCGGCCAGGCCGATGTCGTCCGGCACGTTTTGCCCGTACGTCACGTAATCCAACTGATACGGAACGGCGGAGAGCAGGTTGAAGACGCTGCCGACCGAGTTCGTCTCGTCCAGCTTCGTCAGCAGCAGCTTGCGAATGCCGTAAGCGGAGAAGGTGTCGGCGATCGCCACCATATCCTTGCTTTTGGAAGTCATGGACAGCACGAGATACGTCTCGCTCGGGCCTTCCGTCCGCAGCAGGCTGCCCAACTCGGATACGTACATCGGGTTCCGGTAATTGCGCCCGGCGGTATCCATCAGGATCAGATCCCGGTCGGCCAGCTTGGCGAACGCCTGGGCCAAGTCTTGCGGAGACACGACAACCTCCATCGGCACGTTCAGGATGGAGGCATACGTCCGCAGTTGTTCCACGGCCGCAATCCGGTATGTGTCGGCCGTAATGAAGCCGACTTTCCGGCGGCGGTGCAGCACCTGCTCAGCGGCCAGCTTCGCGAGGGAGGTCGTTTTGCCGACCCCCGTCGGTCCGACGAAATGGGCCACGCGAATATGGCTCTGAAGTCCTTTCGGCTCGGCCGCATGCCGCGTCAGCCTGTCCAGCAGCACCGCCTCCAGAGCCGGGCGGAACCTGGCGGCTTCCGGGACGGACGCGTCGGCCGGCTCGCGCGCCGCATATTCGGCGGCTTCGCGCACGATCTCCTCGGCCACGTCTGGATCGACCTCCTGCGCCGTCAGCCGCCGCTTCCATCGGTCCCGCTCCGTATCCGGCGGCGGAATGTCTTCCCCGACCAGCCGGCCTACGATCCGCTTCATTTCCCGCAGCTCCGCCATCACCTGCTGGATCTCGGAGACGGAAGCTTGGTCCGAAGAGGAAGCCGCGAGAGAGGCAGCCGGAACAGACGCCGGTTCGGGAGCCGGCCCAAGCGGCTCCGGCTTCGCCAGCTCATCCGCGGTGGGCGCGGACGGGCGGCCGGCGCTGACGGAACGTTCGGCGGCAACCGCGGCTCCGGCCGTCCGCGGCCGGCCGGCGGACGCCTGATACGCCGCCTGGACCACGCTCGGCGAAGAGAAGCTCGGCTGGCTCGCCTGCGGCGCGGCTGCGGCCGATGCGGCCGTCTGCTTGGCTTGCTTCACCTGCTGCAGGATGCGGTCCACCTCGGCCGATACGGCTTGCGGGGACGGAGCCGGCGGCGCGGCAGCCGTCTTCGCGTCCGCCGCGGCGAACACCTCCAGCTTTTTCTTCTTGAACATGCCCAGCACGCCGCCCGCCCGGATCTCCTTGGAGCTCAGGATGACGGCGTCCGCGCCGAGCTCGGCGCGGATTTTCTGCATCGCCTCCGGCATGTTGTCCACCACGTAACGTTTGACCTTCACAGATTCACCACCCCGACGCTTTGGACTTCGACACTCGGTTCAAGCTCGCTGTAAGACAACACGGGTATATCCGCCATGCTCCGGTCCAGCAATTGTCGCAGATACATCCGGATGGTCGGGGAGACGAGCAGAATCGGCTGCCTTCCCATCTGAGCGAGCTTGCCGGCCTGCTCGGTCACCTTCTGCAGCAAAGTCTGGGAGGTGACGGGATCAAGCGCGAGATACGTGCCGTGATCGGACTGCTGGACCGACTCGGTGATGCGCCGCTCGACGGTCGGCGCGACGGTAATCACCTTGAGCCCCTGCTCCGTTCCGAGGAACTGCTGCGTAATTTGTCTGGACAGCGCCTGACGGACGTATTCCGTCAGCACGTCGGGATCTTTGGAGTACGTGCCGTAATCGGCCAGCGTCTCCAGTATCGTCGTCAGATCGCGGATCGAGATTTTCTCCTTCAGCAGCTTGGCCAGCACCTTCTGCACGTCGCCGATCGACAGCACCGAAGGAATCAGTTCGTCGACAAGCGCCGGATACGATTCGCGGATATTGTCGATGAGGGCTTTCGTCTCCTGGCGGCCGAGCAGTTCGTGCGCATGCCGCTTGATCACTTCCGTCAAATGCGTGGCGACGACGGACGGTGGATCGACAACCGTATACCCCGCCAGCTCCGCGCGCTCCTTCATCATCTCGTCCACCCACAGAGCCGGCAGCCCGAAGGCCGGTTCCGTCGTCGGGATTCCCGTTACCGATGCGTCCTCGTAACCGGGCGTCATGGCGAGATAATGGTGAAGCAGCAGCTCGCCCCGCGCGACGATATTTCCTTTGATTTTGATGATGTACTCGTTCGGCTTCAATTGGATGTTGTCCCGGATCCGGATGACGGGCACGACCATGCCCAGCTCCAGCGCGCATTGGCGCCGGATCATGATGATCCGGTCGAGCAGATCGCCGCCTTGCTGCGCATCCGCCAGCGGAATGAGCCCGTACCCGAACTCGAATTCGATCGGATCGATCGTCAGCAGTCCCATAACGCTTTCGGGACTGCGCACCTCCTCGATCTGCTGCTCCTCCTCCTGGACGCTGGCTTCGGCCTCGCGGCGGGACATCGATTGCTGGATGCGCCTGCTGGCGAAAACCAGCACGAGCGCCATCGGGAGGGTGATCCAGATCCCGATCGGCGTGAACAGCCCCAATGCGGCCAACGTGCCGGCGACGATATAGAGCAGCTTCGGGTATCGAAGCACCTGGCCGCTGAGATCGTGGGCCAGATTGCCCTCCGACGCGGCGCGGGTGACGATGATGCCGCTGGCTGTCGAGATAAGCAGCGCCGGAATTTGGCTGACGAGCCCGTCGCCCATCGTCAGGATCGTGAACTTCTGCAGCGACTCCGTCGGCGACATGTTGTGGTACGTCATGCCGAGAATGATGCCGCCGATAATGTTGATGATCACGATAATGACGCCGGCGATGGCGTCGCCTTTGACGAACTTGCTCGCGCCGTCCATCGCCCCGTAAAAATCCGCTTCCCGCTGGATTTTCAAGCGGCGTTCCTTCGCTTCGGCCTCGTTGATCAGACCGGAGTTCAAGTCGGCGTCGATACTCATCTGCTTGCCCGGCATCGCGTCAAGCGTAAACCGCGCGCCAACCTCCGCCACCCGCTCGGAGCCCTTGGTAATAACCAGAAACTGCACGATGATCAGGATCAGAAACACGACGAACCCGACAACCAGGTTGCCGCCGGCGACGAAGCTGCCGAACGTCTGGACGACTTGGCCGGCATGCGCCTCCGTCAGGATCAACCGCGTCGTGCTGATATTAAGCGCGAGACGGAATAAAGTCGTAATGAGCAGCAGGGTCGGAAATATCGAGAAATCGAGAGCGTCCTGCGTGTTCATCGCGATCAGTATAATCATAAGCGCGGCGGAAATGTTGACGATCAGGAGCAAATCCAGCAGCCAGGTCGGCAGCGGCAGGATCATCATCAACACGATGCCGATAACGCCGACGAGGACGTAGAGATCGCGCGCTTTCATCCGTCAGGCCCCCCCTTTCCGGTCTCATTGAGCTTTGTTTTTCAACTTGTATACGTAAGCCAAAACTTCCGCGACGGCCTGAAACAGCTCGGGGGGAATCGTCTGGCCAATTTCCGTCTGCTGGTACAGCGCACGCGCGAGCGGCTTGTTTTCCATAATCGTAACGCCGTGCTCCGCCGCCACGCCACGAATCCGCAAGGCGATGTAATCGACGCCTTTGGCGAGCACCTTGGGCGCGTCCATCGAAGAGGCGTCGTAGGCGATCGCCACCGCGAAGTGGGTCGGGTTCGTGATGACGACGTCGGCTTTGGGAACATCCTGCATCATCCGCATGATGGCCATTCTCCGTTGCTTCTCACGGATTTTTCCTTTGATCAGCGGGTCCCCTTCCGTCTTTTTGTGCTCATCCTTGATGTCCTGCTTCGACATCTTGATCGATTTCTCAAACTCGTATTTTTGATAGTAAAAATCCAGTACGGCCAAAATCATCAGGGCGACCGCGATGTACAACCCCAGCTCCATCGACATTTGCGCGGCATAATGGAATATGCCTTCCAGCGGCAGCTTGGCCAGGCCGACCAGGTCGGTCCGGTGATCCCAGAGCATGACGCCGGCGATCAACCCGATGATCGACAGCTTGATCAGCGACTTCAAGAACTGCACGAGCGACTGCAGCCTAAACAGGTTTTTCGCTCCGGTGACCGGGTTGAGCTTGCTGAACTTCAGCATCAGCGGCTCGGTCGTGAACATCCATCCGAACTGAAAGATGTTGGCGGCGATCCCGACCACAAGGGCGATCAGGAAGATCGGCATCAGCAGCAGCAGTCCTTCCAGCGCGAGCTGCCGGAAGATGCCGAGAATGTTCGGAACGGTCGCCTCCCAGAACATGTACTCCCGGAAGGAGATCGTAAACAGCTTTTCAAACCGCTCTTTCATATGGCCGCCAAATAAAAACAAATACGCCAGCGTTGCGAGCAGGATCGCCGCGCTCGGCACTTCCATGCTTTTGGCAACCTGCCCCTTTTTTCGGGCTTCCTGGCGTTTCTTGGGCGTCGCCGGCTCCGTTTTTTCTTGGGAAAACAATTGCAGGTCCAGCCGAAGACGAAAAGACGGCAACGGAATCCCCTCCGCCGGGCGAATAAATTCGATGCGTCAAGAAGATCCGGTCGCAAACAAATCCAGAAACCGACGCATGTTCTCAAAAATCGTTCCGTACAATTCCGTGAACAATCCGATAAACGAAGACATCAGCACCATCAGCAGAAGCAGAGCCACCAAAATCTTGATCGGAATGCCCAGGACAAACACGTTAAACTGCGGGGCCGTTTTGGCCAGAATGCCAAGCGCCAGATCCACCAGAAAGACGGCGACGACGAGCGGAGCGGCGAGCTTGAAAGAGATGGCGAACATATCCGCCAAGCCCCGGACCAGGAAATCGGCCGGATTGCCCTTCGCCCAGACGGAGTAGAAATCGGCCGACTCCAGCGGAATCCAGCGGTAGCTCTCGATAATCGCCGAGATGACGATATGGTGGGCGTTCACCGCCAGCATCAGCACCAGCGCGATCATGTATTTCAGTTGTCCGATCAGCGGCGTCTGCTGGCCCGTCATCGGGTCGACGATGTTCGCGATGCCGAAGCCGATTTGCATGTCGATAAACGATCCCGACGCCTGAATGGCGGAGAAAAACAGGAGGCCGACAAAACCGAGCGCCAAGCCGACGACGATCTCTTTCAGCAGGAGCACGATGTAACCGTCGTCGAACGCCGGGCCCTGGGCCGTCTCCAGCGTCGGCAGCGTGATAAAAGCAAGCATCGCCGCCATGCCGATCTTCCACAGATTCGGAATATTTCTCGACGAAATCAGAGGCATTACGCTAAAATACGACAATATTCGGCAAAAAACCAGGAGAGCCCCCGGCAACATGTGCTGCAATGCTTCCATAGCGGCCGTTACCCGATATACCGATGCAAGTTGTTAAGCAGATTGTATGTAAAGTCGATCAACGTCTGCAGCATCCAGGGACCGAAGACAAGCAGCCCCAGCAGGACGGCGATGATCTTGGGCACAAACGCCAGCGATTGCTCCTGAATTTGCGTCGTCGCCTGAAAGATGCTGACAGCCAAACCGAGGATAAGCGCCAGCCCGAGCAACGGCGCCCCGGCCTTGAGCACGGTGAGGACAGCTTCTCCGGCAATCTGGATGATCATTTCCGTACTCACGCGAGGCACCTCCTTCAGACATTAAAGCTCGACAGCAGCGATTTGACGACCAGATACCAGCCGTCCACCAATATAAACAGCAAGATTTTAAACGGCAGGGAGATCATGACCGGCGGCAGCATCATCATGCCCATCGACATCAGGGTGCTGGCCACGATCATGTCGATGACCAAAAACGGGATAAAGATCATAAAGCCCATTTGAAACGCCGTTTTGATCTCGCTGATGGCGAAGGCCGGGATCAAGGAAGTCAAGGGCGTGTCCTCGATGTTTTGCGGCTTCTCCGCCTTCGAGTAGTTTAAAAACAGCATCAAGTCTTTCTCGCGGGTCTGCTTCGCCATAAACTGCTTCATCGGTATGGCGGCTTTCTGCAACGCTTCCGTCTGCGTCAGCTCGCCTCTGAGATAAGGCTGGAGCGCCTGCTCGTTCACCTGTCCGATCGTCGGCGCCATCACGAACAGGGTGAGGAACAAAGCCAGCCCGATCAGCACTTGGTTCGGCGGCATCTGCTGCGTCGACAGCGACGTGCGGACGAATCCGAGCACGATGACGATACGCGTGAAGCTGGTCATCAGGACCAGAATCGCCGGCGCCAAACTCAATACCGTAATGAGCAAAACCAGCGTCAGGGTCGAACCGGCCGAAGAAGGATCGGTGGAGCCCCCGATTTGGACGGAAACGCCGGGAATCGGATCGGCTGCCCATACCCGGTTTCCTGCCGGAGGCCATAACGCGAATAACGACGCCCCGATACTCCAGATACGTTTATGTCTCATGGTTCCTTGGAGCGCTCCTCCTGGGGCTGCCCCTGCAGCCATTGTTCCACTTGCTTCGTGCGGCTCCCGACTCCGCGCAGCTTCGATTCGAACAGTTCGTGGAAGGAGCGTTCGGCAGCCCCTTCTTGATCCCCTTCGTCAAGGACGTCGCGGGAGAGCTCGCGGCGATCGGATCGTCCGAGCCAATTTGTCGGCAGCCAGTTCGGGCGGGCTGTCCATTCCCGCTCGAACAGTTGCTGGATGGCTTCCACCTCGTCCGGGTCCGTGATCGTGTCCAGGAGCGTAATCCGGTCGGCCACGCCAACGATGTACAGCCGGTCGCCCAGACGGACCACCTGGATCGACTTGTTCGGACCGAACGGAAGCCCTCCGAGCGGCGTCAGCGCCCGGCCGGCTTTGCCGTACTGGCGGCTGCGCGACCGCGCGACCCATTTCACGGCGATGTAGAAGAGAAGCAAAATGATCGCCAGATAGCCGAACAACTGGAACAACGTGCCGATCATACCGAGGCCGGAGTCCGCGTCCATCGGCGCAGTCTCCGGCTCCGGGGAAGCCGCCAACCACTCGTAGGTCAACGTTCTCATCAGCCCATCGTTTTCTTGATCGCTTCAATAACCCGATCCGCCTGGAACGGCTTGACGATAAAGTCTTTCGCTCCCGCCTGAATGGCGTCGATGACCATCGCCTGCTGCCCCATTGCCGAACACATGATGACGCGCGCGTTGCTGTCGATTTTTTTGATTTCCTTCAACGCGGCGATGCCGTCCATCTCCGGCATCGTAATGTCCATCGTGACGAGATCCGGCTTCAAATCTTTATATTTTTCAACCGCCTGCGCTCCGTCTTGAGCTTCTCCGACGACTTCATACCCGTTTTTCGTCAAAATGTCCTTGATCATCATTCGCATGAAAGCCGCGTCGTCCACTACCAGAATCCGATTCGCCATTTCAGTCCATCCTCCCAAGAGTCTTAGAATTATTGAAGCTTCTGCATGCGTTCCCAAGGGCTGATGATATCGGTCACTCGGACACCGAAGTTTTCGTCGATGACGACCACTTCGCCTTTGGCAATCAGTTTATTGTTGACCAGGATGTCAACCGGTTCACCGGCCAGCTTGTCCAGCTCGATAATCGAACCCTGGGAAAATTCTAGGATTTCTTTAATTTGTTTTTTCGTTCGGCCCAATTCTACCGTGACTTTAAGCGGAATGTCCAGCAAAAGATTCAAATTGGAATCGTTCGAATAAATCCCTTGCGTCATCGACATATCGGCGAACTGGGCAGGCTGTACGTTCACCCCGCGGTGCACCGCCTGGCTCGACGCGTAAGGATTGCCGTACATGGGCATCTGGGGCTGCGTCGAGCCATATCCGGCCGGCGGCTGCATGGGAGGCGCATAAGCCGGCTCTTGCTGTTGAGGCGGCGTGTTCGCGCTGTACGCGGGCTGCGAAGCTTGCGGCGACGGCGGCGCCGACGGCGCAGGCGACGAAGCGGGAGCCGAAGCGTCCAGACCGGTTCCTCCCATCAAGGAATCCACCATCTGTTTGGCAAACGAGACGGGCAGCAACTGCATGATGGTCGAATCGACCAGATCAGAGATCATCAGCCGGAACGAGATTTTGATAAAGACGTCGTCTTCCGGCAGCGACTCCGTGCCTTCGCCGCTCTTGACATCCAAAATATTGATGCCGGGCGGCGATATATTGACGAATCGGTTGAAGATGGTCGACATCGACGTGGCGGACGATCCCATCATCTGGTTCATCGCTTCCTGCACCGCGCTGATGTGGATCTCGGTAAGCTCCGATTCCTCCACCCTGCCGCTGCCGCCCATCATCAGATCGGCGATCACTTGCGCGTCCCTCGTCTTGATGACCAGCATATTGATGCCGTCGAAACCTTCCACGTAACGGACGCTGACCGCGACGTGCGGCTTCGGGAACTCGTCCTGCAGCTCCGAACGGCGCACGATGGACACTTGCGGGGTGGTGATGTCCACCTTTTGCCCGAGCAGCGTCGACAAGGCGGTCGCCGCGCTGCCGAAGGTGATGTTCCCGATCTCGCCGAGCGCGTCCTGCTCGAGCGAGGACAAATAATCCTCCACGGTCGGGGCGTCTTTTTCGCCGGACTGCCCGCCCCCGTCGGACGATTGCCGCAGCAGCGCATCAATTTCCTCCTGCGACAAATAATCCTTACTCGTCATGTTCCTCGACTCCTTCGCTAATGATATCCGTTATCTGGACGGCCAGCTTCCCTTTCACCGTTCCCGGGCTGCCCAAGTATTTCAGCTTGCCGCCGACCCGGATCTGCAACCCCTCGCCCAGCGGCTTGTCGAGGGAGATGACATCGCCCGGTCCGAGTCCGAGGAAATCCTGAATCGTGATGTAGGAGGTTCCGAGTTCCGCGGATATTGGCAGCGTCGCTTTGCGCACCCGCTCCTGCAGCGCGTCGATCTCTTCGGCCGCGCGGGATTTTTTCTGCGACAGGAATTGATGGTGAATCGACAGCCGCGGCATGATCGGCTCAAGGACGACGTGCGGGATACACAGGTTGATCATCCCGCTCGTATCCCCGATTTTGGTGCTGAGCGAGACCAGCGCGATCGTCTCGTTGGGCGATACGATCTGCATGAATTGCGGATTCGTCTCCAGCGTCTCCAGCCGGGGCTCCATGTCGATCACCGTGCGCCACGCTTCCTGGAAACTGTCCAGCGCCTTGCTGAACACCCGCTCCATGATGATCGTCTCGATCTCGGTCAACGCGTTGATCTTGGAGGGAACCGTGCCTGTGCCGCCCAGCAGCCGATCCAGCATGGCGAATGCGATGTTCGGGTGAACCTCCAGCACCATACGGCCTTCCAGCGGAGACGCTTCGAAGATGTTCAAGATCGTCATTTTCGGGATCGACCGGATAAATTCGTCGTAAGGCAGTTGGTCGACGTGGACGACGTTGATCTGAACGAAAGTCCGAAGCTGGGCGGAAAAGTATGTGGTCAAAAACCGCGCGAAGTTCTCGTGAATCCGCGTCAGGCTGCGGATATGGTCCTTCGAGAACCGCGTCGCCCGCTTGAAGTCGTAAGCGCGGACCTTCTTCTGGGTTTCTTCTTTTTTGAGTTCTTCCGCATCCATCTCGCCCGAAGATAAAGCTGCGAGGAGAGCGTCTATCTCATTCTGGGAAAGCACGTCCACCATTGGGTGTCACCCCCTTCTAGCGAGCGTCGGTTTTATTGCCCCGCGATATTGATATATGTAATGAATACTTGCGCCACTTTGCCTTGGGTCAGCATGCTGTTCAGCTTGTTCATAAGCGTGCTGGTCAGCAGGTCGTATCCCTGATTGCCCTGGATTTGCTCGGCTTTCAAGTCGGCCAGCGTGCGCAAGATCGTATCTTTCACTTTGAAGTCCAACTGCTCGAATTCTTCTTTCGCTTTTTTTCCGTCGAGCAGGAAGGCGAAGCTGACTTTGACGAACTGGTTTTTCTCGGCCAGGTTCGTCGTGATGTCGTTGATCGGCACCGTCAGCTCTTTTTGCTCCGATGCGGACAACGGCTTCGGTTTTACTCCCGCCACGGCGTCTTGCGCTTGTTGGGCGGGGTCGGACGATTGGTTGTTGCGTTCCATATAGTCCCACAGGACGAAACCCGCGAGCGCGATCAGCGTAATCGAAATCAAAACAATGATGAGCCATTGGAAAAGTTTATTCTGCAGCACTTTCCGATTCCTCCATCCCGTGCAGCTGCGTAATCGCCCGCACTGCTCCGATTCTCCTCAAGTAGGCTTGAATCAGATCGGCCACCTGGGCGGCCGGCTCGCGGACGATCAGCTTCTTGCCGGTCGTCAGCGAAATCATCGTATCCGGTGTTTCTTCTATCGTCTCGATCAATAAGGCGTTAACCATAAACGATTTGCCGTTAAGGCGGGTAACCGTAATCATCGGAACCTCCGCTCCGCCCGTTCAGGGCAGGCGGGAGCATGCTACTCCCGCCTACGCGCCCTTAAGCCGAACTAATGAAATTATCGCTTGAGATTGACGATTTCCTGAAGCACGTCGTCGGAGGTCGTAATGATCCTCGTATTCGCCTGGAATCCGCGCTGCGCGACGATCATTTCCGTAAACTCGCTGGTCAGGTCGACGTTGGACATCTCCAGTTGGCCGGAGATAATCGCGCCGGTGCCGGCTTCCGGATCGTTGGCCGTCGTCAGCAGATCCTCGACCGCTTCCGCATCCGCGTTCGGGTTCGTCCGGTACAGGTTGTTTCCGACCTTCTCCAGTCCGCCCGGGTTGGTGACTTTGGCTACGCCGATCAGAATGCCCGTGCCCGTGGAGTTGCCGTCCGCGTCGACGGCGATGATCTCGCCGTTCTGGGCGATCGTAAACGCGACGATCTCCTCCGGATCAATCACGATCGCTTCGCCGTCGGCGCTCAGCACATGCATGCCGTCCTGGTTCACCAGATTGCCGGCCGAATCCAAGGTGAAATTGCCGGCGCGCGTCAAATAGCCGTTAGCCGGATCGCCGTCGGCCGATACGACGAAGAAGCCGTCGCCGTCGATCCGCAGATCGAGCGGATAGTTCGTCGTCATGGCGCTGCCTTGCGTGTGCAGCGTGTCGATCGCTCCGATCGCGGAACCGAGACCGATCTGCTTGGCGTTGACGCCCCCGCGGTTGTCGTCGGTCGGCGCCGACACCCCCGCAATCGTCTGGCTCATAATATCCTTGAACATGACGCGTCCCGCTTTGAATCCGACGGTGTTGACGTTCGCAATGTTGTTGCCGATGACGTCCAGCTTCGTCTGGAATCCTCTCATTCCGGATACGCCGGAATACAACGATCTAAGCATCTTTTTTATGCCTCCTGTTCTCGCCGGAACCGCTTCAGTCGATCAGCGGTCCGCTGGGCTTCCACATGTGGGCCAGCCCGTCGCATACGATCAATTCAAGATAACGGCACTGTCGATTTGCGTAAACACGGGATTGTTCATGCTTGCTTGCTCCATCGCGGTCACGACGGTTCGATTCGGAACGTTCACAATAAGAGCCATGCCTTTCATTAACACCAGCGAATCCTTGGCGCCCTTCTCTTTCGCTTTGTCCACCGCATGGCTGAGCTTGCTCCAGTCCTCGGCGCTGAATTCGATGCCGCGCTGCTTCATGCGGCTCTCGGCATGATGGCTGATCCGCAGCATCCGGTCCCGCAAGATGCTTTTGAAGTCCCCCGCGGGCGGCTGCCCGGCGGCGATTTTTCCGGTCGAAGCCGATGAAGTTCCGGCCGGCGGAATGGGACGGGACAAGGCGGAAGGAAAGGCAAGCCGCTCATTCATCATGCGTCTTCACCATCGCCTGCGTCGCCGTTTTCCCCTGGTTCGCCCGGTGCGGAGCCCTCCCATACTCTCAGAATCTGATCGATCTGAACGGACGCCCCGTCGACGTCGGCGAACTGCTTGCCTTCCTTGAAGGTCAGGGAAGAGACGACGCCGGTTTTCTTCTCCTTCACGTTCGTAACGGCGTTCAACTGCTCCCACTCGATCGTCTTGCCGATCAGGCCGGTCGCAAAGCCCATCGATTGCCGCAGCAGCTTCATCTCGTCGGACATTTTCGCCAATTGCTCGACGGACGTGAACTGCGCCATCTGGGCAATAAACTCGCGGTCCTGCAGCGGCTGGGTGGGATCCTGGTTTTTCAACTGGGCGATCAGGATCTTCAGGAAATCGTCCTTGCCCATGCCTTGGCCGCTTGCCGGCTTCGGATTGGACGACGAATAATTGGGCCATTGAACCTTAGGCGCTACAACATCTGCCATAAGCGGATCTCCCTTAACTGCGTTCAGACCGATGCGTCAAACCGACCGCTCTCGGACTGCCCCGCTTGTTCGAATGTCAACTCGTCCATGATCTCATCCAGCGATTCTCCCACAGGCAACGCGCCTCCGGACCCGCTGGCGGACGAGCGCGATTGCTGCTGCTGTTGCCGCTGCTGGAACGACTGCTCGCCTCGGCCCTGGAACAGATTGGCGGAGGCCGCGCCGCTTTGCACGACTTCCAGCTTCTCGACCAGAATGCCCTGGCTGTTCAAGGCGGCCCGAAGCGTAGACAACTGACTTTCCAGCATCTCCCTGGACGCCGGGTTGTCCGCGACGAACTGGGCGACGAGCTGGCCGTGATGAATGGTAATCTTCACGTCGACATGGCCGAGATGCTGCGGCGTCAGCGAAATTCTCGCCTCTTGCACGCTGCCGTCCGGCGAAGCTCTCCAGCGTCCCGACATCCAGTTCGCCATCTCGGCGGCAAAATCTTTGACGGGAACAAATACCGGAGCGTTCGAAGCAGGCTGAGCCGCCGCTTCAGGCCGAGCCAGGACGGAAAGCGAAGGTCCGGATACGGCCGCTCCGTTCGGAACCGTGTTCTGTCCGGCGTCCGCCGCCGGCGTCTGAATCTCTTGCCCGGCGCGGGCTCCGGAGCGGATCGCCAGCCATTCCAGCTTGCTCATGACGGATGCGCGCGGCTCGTGCCGCAGCGTGATCGGCTGATCCGGCTTGAGGTCGATTCGGCCTGCCGGCAGTCCTGCCGGATTCGGTTCGGCTGCGCTTGCGGTCCGGTCCGCGGTTGGATTGGCGGAGGCTCGCTGGCCCAGCACCGTTAACAGTTGCCGGAAAGCGGGCGTTTGCCCTTCGGCGGCAGTCGTCCCCGAGTCGATCGCGGCGGCAGCCAGACCCTTCAATTGATCGACCAGCGGCTGGAGCTGCGGATGCTGGGGAGCGGCCTGCCACAACGTCAGCAGGTTTGCGAGAATGCGCCCGGCATGCGGCGGAGTCGCCTGCACGATGCCCTCGGGCGGATGCCCTTCTTGTCCGGAGCCGCCCGCCGCCGCCGGCGTCTGGGGCTGTCCTCCCGTCCAAGCGGACAACAGCAATTGGATCTGAGCCAGAAGCTCGAGCCAAGCCGGATCGTTAAGCAGATGCTCCGGCAGTTCGGCGCCTTCCTGCAGCCATTGGCCGAGCGCCTCGTTCAACTCCCGGTCCGGCATCGCCGAAGCCGCCCCCAACAGCGGGACGAAAGCCTGCGCGTTCGAAGCGGACGCGTTCGAGACGGACGAGTCTTCTCCTCCGGCCAACAACGTTTGGAGCGGAAGCAGCATCGAAGCGAAGCTGGCTTTCCCTCCGGCCGCGGTTCCCGACGCTGCGGCGCCGCTGCCGCTTCCCGCCGACAGGACAGCGATCAGGGCCGGTTTTCCTTGCACTTGCCCGGTCACCGTTTGCATGTACTTCACCTCCTTTCATTCGGGAGATCAACCGCTGAGCTTGCCCGAGATCAAAGCCGCCGTCGTCTTGTTGAGCTTCGTCATTTCGCCCAGAACCCGCGCGCGCGCCGCGGAATCCATCGCTCCGATGATCGCCAGCGTTTTGGACGGATTGTCGCCGTACATCGCCAGCAGCAGATCCGCCGCGCTTTTCGGGTCCATGCCGGAGAAGGTCGCGCCCATCTCCGTCGTCGTGAGCTGCGCGCCGCTGCCGCTCGAACCGGAGTTCGCTTGCAGCCGTTCCTGCAGAGCGGCAATCTCCACGTCCCTCACGCTTGCCGAATCTTTCAGCATCGCGGTCAGATCGGCCGCCGTCTTCGGATTCATCCGTTCCAGCAGCTTGCCGCGGAGTTCCGGCTTCATCTGCCCCAGAATCAGAGCCGCTTCGCTGGGCGTCATGCTTTCGAGGATCGGCGCCGCCTTCGTCGGCGACATTTTGGCGTACATGTCCGACAGCTCGCGGATGCGCTTGTCGTACTCCTCGTTGCTGATCGTCTTGCTGTCGAGCTGCTCTTTTGTCTTTCTCAGTTCCTCCTCAAGCTTGACGATCGTGTCGTCGCGCTCTCTCAAGTCCGCGGCCGCTTGATTGAGCTGCTGCTCGAGTTCGGCGATGCGGGGCGTATCCGCCTGCGCAGGATCCGACTGCACCGACGCAGGCGTCGGACCGGCGCCGTTCGCGGCCGCTTCGGTCTCCTCCGATTTCGGATCCGGCACGATCATGTTGATTCCGGGGATCTTGTTGCCCGCGCTTTGCAGGCCGCCGATCACGTCGTAGCCGAAAAACACCTGCATCATGACTCCAAGCAGCGCGGCCGTAAACAACAACGGGATCAAGAACATATACAAAAACCGCTCGAACGCGCTGTATCCCGATTCCTTCAGTTCGGCCTCCGGCATGCTCCGTCACCTCTTCCTGCTGTCGCCGTCTTCAGCCGACGCTTTCGGTACGCCGACGGGACGCGATTTCATCCATTTCCATCTGTTCCTGGCGCAGCGCCTCCAGCCTGAATCGGGAGAACGCTTTGGATTTGGCTTTCTGCCAGATTTGCTCCTGCATCATCCGGTCGCGCAGATGCTCCTGCTTGCGCGACACTTCCTGATGAGACATCGCCAGACGCTTGAGCTGGTTGTCGATCTCTCGGTCGATGTGATTCAAATACTCCTGCATCAGCAGCAGCGCCGCCACCGGCGTCGACCGCTCGCTGGCGCTGTGCAGCTGCTCTCTGACGCCTACGCGCAGCTTCTCCAGCCGGGCGAGCTCCTGTTCTTCCTCCCGAAGCTTGGACATGGCCTGAGACAGCATCCATTCGGCCTGGGTTTTTTCGTTTTCGCGAAGATCCACAATTTTCTGAAACGCGTATCGGAACTTCACTCACTCATCCCCCGGTAAAGGTCTGGATCAATCGTTCCACCGACTGGGCGTAATCGACCTTCTCGTCGGTCCGTTGCCGGGTGAACGCGTTAATCTCGTCCATATACTGAATGGCCCGATCGATCTGCGGATTGCTTCCGTGCTGATAGGCGCCGATATGAATGAGGTCTTCGGCGTCCCGGTAAACGGCGAGCATCCGCTTGAGCTCGTCGGCCGCCGCATTTTGCTCCTCCGGCACGATCTCGCGCATGACGCGGCTGACGCTGGCCAGCACGTTGATCGCCGGAAAATGCCCGCGGTTCGCGAGACTGCGGTCGAGCACGATATGTCCGTCCAATATGCCCCGCACGGCGTCGGCGATCGGCTCGTTCATGTCGTCGCCGTCCACCAGCACGGTGTAAAACGCGGTGATGGAGCCTTTCGGACCGGTGCCCGCCCGTTCGAGCAGCTTCGGCAAGGAAGCGAAGACGGAGGGCGTATACCCCCTGGTCGCCGGCGGCTCGCCGATGGCGAGACCGACTTCCCGCATCGCCATCGCGTACCGCGTGACCGAATCCATCATCAGCATGACGTTCAGGCCCCGGTCCCGGAAATATTCGGCGATCGTCGTGGCGATCAGCGCGCCTTTGATCCGGATCAGCGCCGGCTGGTCGGACGTCGCGGCGATCACAACCGAACGGGCGAGTCCTTCCGGTCCCAGATCCCGTTCGATAAAATCCAGCACCTCGCGCCCGCGCTCGCCGATCAAAGCGATCACGTTCACGTCGGCCGCCGTATTGCGCGCGATCATGCCCAGCAGCGTGCTTTTGCCGACTCCGGAGCCGGCGAATATGCCGACGCGCTGGCCTTTGCCGACCGTAAGCAGCCCGTCGATGCAGCGGACGCCTACGCTTAACGGTTCGCTCACGCGCGTCCGGCGCAGCGGGTTCTGCGGCGCGTTGTTCGTCGGATACTGCGGAATCCGCGACGGCAGGAACGAGCCGTCAAGCGGCTGGCCCAGCCCGTCCAGCACTTTGCCGAGCAGCTCGTGGCCGACCGGCACGGTAAGCGGCCGTCCCGTGCTGACGACGTCGCAACCCGGCCCGATCGCCTCCAGTTCGCCGAGCGGCATCAGGATGACCTTGTTGCTTCGGAAGCCGACCACTTCGGCTTTAAGCGGCTCGCCGTTTTTCAACGGGTAAATATGGCACACGTCACCGATGCGGGTGTCCGGCCCCTCCGATTCGATCGTCAGTCCGATCACCTGCGTGACTTTGCCGTTGACCCGGACGGGATCGATGTTTTTCAGGTACTCGATGTATTTGGAAGCTTCGGGGACCGCGAGTCCGCTCATGGCTCGTCATCCTTCCTGGCCGCCAGCCGGACCAGCGCCTGCTTGATCTCCTCGAGCTGCGTCGCGATCCGGGCGTCGATGCTTCCGAACGCCGACCGGATCACGCACCCGTTATCCTGTACCGAAGGATCGGGAACGATCGCCAGCTCCGCCTGCGAATCGATCGCCATGAGCAGCTCGTCCCGGGCCGCTTCCACGAACGCGTACTGCTTCGGCGAGACGTACAGCGAGATCATGCCGTTCTCCTTGCGCCGGGCGAGCTGCGTCCGGACCAGATCGATGATCCAGTCCGGCTCGATCGTGAGCTGCTTCGCGATAATTTTCTCGGCGATGGCGGTGCTCAGCTCGACGAGGAACGGTTCGGCTTCGAGTATAAGCTTCTGCTTCTGCTCGGCCGCTTGCGAGATAATCGCCGCCGCTTCTTCCAGCATGGCGTTGTACCGTTCCAACACGTCCCGCTCCGCCTTGGCGTATCCTTCCTCGTAGCCTTGCCGGTAGCCCTCTTGCCTGATCTCCTCCGAGATCCGCTCGTCCTGCTCCCGCCTTTCCTTCCACCAGGCTTCCATCTCCGCGTTCGCCTGCTCGCGGGCCGCGGCAATCTCCGCCGCGGCCTGGCGAAGGTGCTCCTCCGCCGCAGCCTCGGCGTCCGCGATCAGTTGGCGCTTCACTTCCTCCGCTTCGCGCTTCGCTTCGGCCAGCAGCTCCGCCGTTCGGTCGATCTTCGGGTCTTCCTCCTCGGCAAGCCGGACGACCGGCGCCGGCGGCGGAGCGATTTTGCGGCTTTCGTCGACAGCAACGTACCAGCCGGTTTTAATGATCTTAGACAATGATGTCGTCACCTCCGCCGCGTGCGATGATGACCTCACCGGTCTCCTCCAAGCGACGGATCGTTGCTACGATGCGGGTCTGCGCTTCTTCCACGTCACGCAGCCGCACGGGTCCCATGTATTCCATTTCCTCCCGGAAGTTGTCGGCCATCCGCTTGGACATGTTGCGGAACACGGCCTCCCGCACTTCCTCGCTTGCGACTTTGAGAGCGAGCTGCAGGTCCGCGTTCTCGACGTCCCGGATGATCCGCTGGATCGAACGGTTGTCGAGGTTGACGATATCCTCGAACACGAACATCCGCTTTTTGATCTCCTCCGCCAGTTCCGGGTCCTGGATCTCCAGCGAATCGAGGATCGTCCGCTCGGTGCTGCGGTCGACCCCGTTGAGAATTTGCACGATCGCTTCGATGCCGCCCGCCGTCGTGTAGTCCTGCGTGACGGTGGAGGACAGCTTCTGCTCCAGCACCCGCTCCACCTGGCTGATGACTTCCGGCGAAGTGCTGTCCATCAGAGCGATCCGCTTGGCCACCTCGGCCTGTTTCTCCTGCGGCAGCGACGACAGGATCGTCGCCGCCTGGTCCGGCTGCAGATAGGAGAGCACGAGCGCGATCGTCTGCGAGTTCTCGTTCTGCAGGAAGTTCAGGATTTGCTGCGGATCGGCCTTGCGGGCGAAGTCGAACGGCCTCACCTGCAAGGTCGCCGTCAGCCGCGTAATAATGTCGACGGCCTTCTGCGATCCGAGCGCTTTCTCCAAAATATCCTTGGCGTACTGAATCCCGCCTTGTGTTATGTATTCCTGAGCCAGGCAAATCTGGTGGAACTCGGCGAGAACCGCTTCTTTCTCCGCGGCATCGACCTTCCTGACGTTGGCGATTTCCAGCGTGAGCTGTTCAATCTCTTCCTCGCGCAAATGCTTGAACACGTGCGCGGATACCTCCGGCCCAAGGCTGATCAGCAAGATAGCCGCCTTCTGCCGTCCCGACAAGGTTTGCTGTTGTGCAATTTTGGCCATTGCGGCCCCACCCCTATTCCTCTACAAGCCAAGTCCTGAGCAGATCGACAAACTCTTCCGGCTTTCTCTTCGCCAGACTTTCCAACTGTTTGCGGATTTGATTCTCGGTCGTGACCTGATCGAGATCGATCGTCGGATACTGTACCTTCGGCGTCTCGAGCGAGGCGGCCGTTTCCGCAGCGGCCAGGTCCTGCATTTGTTTGCGGCGGCGCAGCGCCCACACGGTTCCGCCGGCTGCCGCGAGCAATCCGACCGCTCCGGCCCCGTACAGCGCGTACATCCAATTGGAGGAGGCGAATCCCCCGTCCTCCGTCACGTCCGTCAGCGGGCTCGGGATAACCGTAACCTTGGCCGCCAACTGCTCGGGCGTAAACGTCTGTCCGCTGTCCGCAAGCGCCGTTCCGACGATGCCGACAAGAATTTGCTGGAAGGCTTCCCGCAGCTCGGGCGTAAGAGATTCGGGGTTGTCGCGTTGCGGGGGCTCGACTCCGACGCTGATCGTCAGATCCCGCACGACATAAGGGCTTTTGACCACCTCTTGCTTGATCCGGTTCACTTCCCGGTTCACCGTGCGGCTGAGTTCCTCGGACTCGGTGTTGCCGCTGCCGGACGTGCCCGGGTATCCCGGAATGTCCGTGTCGCCGGTTCCCGCCGTGCCGCCTTCCCCGCCGCTGTCGCTCCTGTAGGACTTGCTGATTTCCTGGATGCTGATGTCGATGCCCGTATTGTCCTCTTCGTTCACCGGCGTAACGAGCGAGCGCGATTCCGCCACTTTGTCGAAGTTCATGTTGACGAACGCAAGCGGCACGACCTTGTTGACGCCGCCGACGATCGGACCGAGCAAGCTCTGCACTTTTTTCTGAATTTCGGCTTCGTAATTTTTCTTGATCGCAAGCTGTTCCGCCACGGTTCCGGCTATCCCGGCCGCTCCCGCGGCGCCGCCCGCCTTGGAATGCGAGTATGTATTCCCGTATTGGTCGGAGATCGTGATGTTGTCCTGCTTGAGATTGGGCAGCGACTTCTCCACCAATTCGTACATCGTGTCGACCGTCCGCTGGTCCAGGCTGTATCCGGGCTCCAGCGTCAGCATGACCGCCGCCTTCGTCTCCTGTTGATCCTGTTGGATAAAGGCCGATTCCTTCGGCAGCGTCACCAGCACTTTCGCGTCGCGCACGCCGGATATTTTGCTGATCATCTGCTGGATCTCGCCTTGAATCGCATCGATCAGCTTGACGTTGAATTCGTTGTCCGTCATGCCGAAGGTGTTCGACTCGCGGAACGCTCCGTACCCCAGCGAACCGCCTTGCAGCAGGTTTTGCGAAGCGACGTCCACTTTCACCTCGGACACCATGTTGGTCGGGACGCCGATCGACTGTCCGTCCGCGCTCAGCTTGTACGGAATGCCCTTTCCTTCCAGGTAAGCCTTGATGCTTGACGCGACCTCCGGGCGAAGGTTCTGAAAGGCCGTCGAATACTCCGTCCTCGACAAAGTCGCGACGACCAGAACCAGCGCCGCCAGCGAAAAGACGGCAACCCCGATGATCGCGTACTGTTGCTTTTTGCTGTATTTTTGCCATGTCAGGAGCAAGCGCTCCCGCCAACGGCCCAACTTCTCGTTCACGATGTCACCCCGCCACTCGACTCCTCATCCGCTGCTCTGTGCATTAGATTTGCATTCGCATGATTTCTTGGTAAGCTTCTATTGCTTTATCCCGCACTTTGACGGTGAATTCGAGCCCGAGGGCCGCCTTTTCGGCCGCGATGGTGAGCCGGTGCACATCCGGCAAATCTCCCACCGCAAACTGCTTCGTCAGCGTCTCGACTTCCATTTGCTGTCCTTCCAGCTTTTGAATCGCGTCGCTCAGAAAGTTCCCGAACGATTTCGCGACGCCGTCCGCGCCAATCTCCGCCGACGGCTTCGGCGAAGGCGCCGTGACCGGCGCTTGAATGAATGACAGTCCAGTCTTTTCGATCACGATTCATCCCTCGTTCCGTTTTTTTAGTCCGACCCCCACAAACCGGCGGGCGCTTGCGAAGTCCGTTTAATGTGGCGCTGCTTATCTTCGCTTCGGTCGTTACCGGCCGATTTCCAGCGCTTTCGTGATCATTCCTTTGGCGGCGTTAAGCGCCGTTACGTTCGCTTCGTAGGAACGGGTGGCCGAGATCAGGTCGACCATTTCCTTCGTCAGATCGACGTTGGGCATGCGTACGAAGCCGTTTTCGTCCGCATCCGGGTGCGTCGGTTGGTAGACGAGCTTGAACGGCTGCTTGTCCGTCGTGATTCTGGTTACTTTAACCCCTTGTCCGACCGAAACATTTTCACCCAACGACGCGTCTAAGTATGTAGAGAAAGGTTTTTGCTTCTTCGGCTCGATCGTTACGATCTTGCGCTGGTACGGCTGCCACTGGCCGTTCACGAATCTGGCGCGGGTCGTTTCGGCGTTGGCGATGTTCGAGGAGACGACGTCCATCCGCAGCCGCTGCGCCGTCAGGGCGGACGCGCTAATGTCGAATCCGTTGGTGAGCCTCATGCTTATCTGCCTCCTATCGCCGTCCGGGTCATCCGGATGTCATGGTTGGCTTGTTGGATCATGACGTTGTAACGCAGCTGGTTCATCGCCATCAGGCTCATCTCCGCGTCGATGTCCACATTGTTGAGGTTGTTGTTCATCACCGAATGCCGATCCGTTTGGATCGTCGGCTTGGCGACCGCCGGTTCACCGATTTCGAAATGCCGGGGATCGGTACGGTATCCGACAAGTCCTTTCACTCCGCTTAATTCCTTCTTGAGCAAGCTCTCGAACGTTACCTCGGATCGTTTGAACCGCGGCGTCCCTTCGTTCGCGATGTTGTTCGCAATCACTTGCTGACGCAGGACGGACGCATCCAGCGCCCTTTCCAAGATACGAAATCCAGAATTCGACAGAATCATATGCGGTTTCACCAGCCTTCTATTGGCATTCGACTGTTTTCGTGCCAAATTTTTCAGACTTGTTGGATACTATTTCAACAACAAACCAGCAAATCCTCCTTTTTTCGACAGATTGATATAAAAAAAACTTGGACTTCCGTCGATATATGAAGGTTTTTTGCACTATTAATAGTATGCGGAAGACTTTTACAAATCAGCAAGAGGCAAAAAGCCCTATCTTTATCGACAGGGCTTTACATCACCATAACATTCCATTCGGTTGTTGGGACTAATGGCGGATAGACAACTTTTGTCAAGGTCATACGGGAGGTTTAGGTTTGGAGATTTCTTGAATTAATTGCTCGTTCAGGATCTTGATGTACGTCCCCTTCATGCCGAGCGAACGAGTCTCGATCACCCCGGCGCTTTCGAGCTTGCGGAGCGCGTTGACGATCACGGAACGGGTAATGCCGACCCGGTCGGCGATTTTGCTGGCGACGAGCAGACCTTCGAGACCATCCAATTCCTCAAAAATATGCTCCACCGCTTCCATCTCGCTGTAGGAAAGCGAGTTGACGGCCACCGCGACCGCCGCCTTGCTCCTCGCTTCCTGCTCCACTTCCTCCGCATGCTGCCGCAAAATTTCCATGCCGACGATCGTCGAGCCGTACTCCGCCAGGATCAGATCGTCGTCCACAAACGGCTGTCCGCGCGTGAGCATCAGCGTCCCGTGGCGTTCGGTGCCGCCGACGATCGGAATCACGGTGACGTACGCTTGTTCGACAAAAGCATGCGCCTTTTCGGCGTAAACCTGATACAGATTTTCCTCGCCCGGATGCGTCGTCGTCTCCTCGACCTTCATCAGCACGAGATTAAACTCCGGCGGAAACCGGCGCTCCTCGCTGACCATGCGGCGGAACGATTCCCCTTGGCCTTCGTCCGTCATCGCATATCCGAGAATTTTCCCTTTCCGGCTGACGACGTAGACGCTGGCGCTGATGGTGTCCTTGAGCACCTCCGCCATTTCCATGAAGCTAACGGCGTTGCCGGCCGCTTTTTGGAGCATCCGGTTCAGCCGCCGCGTTTTGCTTAACAGCGTCATGATGAAACAGCCCCTCCGTTTCTACAAGATGTATTGACTCAAATCCCGATTTTGCGCAATGTCCCCAAGCTTCTCGCGAACGTATTCCGGCGTGATGGTGAAACGCTCGAGCTGCAGATCGGGGGCTTCGAACGACAAGTCCTCAAGCAGCTTTTCGAGAATCGTATGCAGCCGCCGCGCGCCGATGTTGTCGGTTTCCCGGTTGACATGGGCGGCGATTCGCGCGATCTCGGCGATCGCCTCCCGCGGAAATTCCAGCTCGATGCCCTCCGTTCTCAGGAGCGAGGCGTACTGCTTCGTCAGAGCGTTCTCCGGCTCCGTGAGAATCAGCATGAAATCCTCTTCGCTCAAGCTGTCGAGCTCTACCCGGATAGGGAAGCGTCCCTGCAGCTCGGGGATGAGGTCGGACGGCTTCGCCATATGGAACGCCCCGGCGGCGATAAACAAAATGTAATCGGTCTGAACCGGTCCGTACTTCGTCATGACGGTCGAGCCTTCGACGATCGGAAGAATATCCCGCTGCACGCCCTCCCGGGATACGTCGGGACCTCCGCTCCTGCCCGAGGAGGAAGCGATCTTGTCGATCTCGTCGATAAAAATAATGCCCGACTGTTCGGCGCGGCGCACCGCTTCCTGGATCACTTCGTCCATATCCATCAGCTTCTGCGCTTCTTCCTGGATCAGCAGCTTGCGGGCGTCCTTGACCGGCAGCTTGCGCAGCTTCGTCCTCTTGGGCATCAGTTGGCCGAGCATCTCCTGCATGTTGATGCCCATCTGATCCCCTTGCTGCCCGCCAAGCAAATCGAACAAATTCGGGGCCGCGTCCTCCACCCGGACCTCGACGACGGCGTTCTCCAGCTTGCCCACGCGAAGCTGCTCGAGCACCTCCCGCCGCTTTGCGGCAATGTCGGCGTCAACCGGCTCTTCGGCGGGAGCGGCGGAGCCGGCGTTGCCCGTCATGCCGCCGAACAGCATCTCGAACGGATTTTTGCCGGGCTTGTTGCTTTTGGGCGACGGCACGAGCAGAGCAGCCAGACGCTCCTCCGCGAGCTTCTCCGCCTGCTCCCGCAGCGCCTCCGTCTTCTCCGCCTTCACCATCCGGATCGAGGTTTCCACCAGGTCGCGAATCATCGATTCCACGTCCCGGCCGACATAACCCACCTCGGTGAACTTGGTGGCTTCGATCTTGATAAACGGCGCTTGCACCAGCTTCGCCAGCCTGCGTGCGATCTCCGTCTTGCCCACCCCGGTCGGCCCGATCATCAATATGTTTTTCGGCACAATCTCGTCCCGGACCGACTCGGGCAGACGGCTGCGGCGATACCGGTTGCGCAGGGCGACCGATACGGCCCGCTTCGCTTTTTTTTGCCCGACGATATATTTGTCAAGCTCGGCTACCAGTTGCCGAGGCGTCCACGCTTCCTGTCTCATCGCGTTCATCTCCCTCCGCCGATTTCTTCGACAATAATCTGCCGGTTCGTAAAGACGCAAATATCCGCGGCAATCTCCAGCGCCGCCTTGGCGATCTCCCGCGCTTCGAGGCCGGGGGCATGCCGGATCAGCGCCCGTCCCGCCGCCAACGCGAAGCTGCCTCCCGAACCGATGGCGAGTATGCCGTCGTCCGGCTCGATAATTTCGCCGCTGCCGCTGACCAGCAGGAGATGATCCGCATCCATCACGATCATCATCGCCTCCAGCTTGCGCAAAATCCGATCCTGCCGCCAATCCTTCGCCAGCTCCACGGCCGCGCGCTGAAGACTGCCGTGGTAGGCTTCCAGCTTCGCCTCGAATTTCTCGAACAGCGTGATCGCGTCGGCCACGGAACCCGCAAACCCCGCAACCACCTGCCCCCGGTACAGCCTGCGCACCTTCTTGGCGGTGTTTTTCATGATCATCTGATTGCCGAACGTCACTTGGCCGTCTCCGGCCATCGCCGCCTTGCCGTTGTGGCGGACGGCAAAAATCGTCGTCGCGTGGAACGATTGGTTCACGTCCATCCGCGCGCACCTCCCCTGACCGCTTGGCATTGCTTTTGCTCCTATTCGCATAAGAAAAGCTCCTGCCGGAGCCCGTTCGAAGAAGATCGTCCGCGATATGGCTGGGGGCGCTGCATGCCGTTCCGGCCGGGGTTCCGCCTCCCGGCGAAGCCGGCTTCCGGGCGCCTCAAAAGAAGAAGCGCCGGCAGGGGACTCCCGGCATCTCCGTTTCGGCCTCAAGCCGAACGGGGTTGATCGGGTCCCTTGCTTGCGCCATCATCCATGGTATCATAGGACCGGATTCATTTACAAGCGAAGACGTCGATATTTTGTAAAAAATTCTGAATAGTCGAAATGGCGCGTTCGGCGAGCTTTTCATACCGCAGCTTTTTGTTTTTGATCTTCTCGTCCAGCGGCGGCATCAGCCCGAAGTTCGCGTTCATCGGCTGGAAATTCGCCGGATCGGCCGTCGTGATGTAGCGCGCCATGCTTCCCATCGCCGTCTCCGGCGGCAGGACGACCGGATCGAGCCCGCGGGCGATCCTGCCCGCGTTGATCCCGGCGATCAGCCCCGATGCGGCCGATTCGACGTAACCTTCGACGCCCGTCATCTGCCCGGCGAAAAACAGCCGGTCGAGCTTGCGGAACTGATAGGTCGGCTTCAGCAGCGCCGGCGAGTTGATAAACGTGTTGCGGTGCATGACCCCGTAACGCACGAATTCCGCGTTCTCCAGGCCGGGAATCAGCGAAAAGACGCGCTTCTGCTCGCCCCATTTGAGATGGGTCTGGAAGCCGACGAGGTTGTACAGCGTGCCGGCCGCGTTGTCCTGCCGAAGCTGCACGACGGCGTACGGCAGCTCGCCGGTATGGGGATTGACGAGACCGACCGGCTTCATCGGGCCGAACAGCGCCGTCTGCTTGCCCCGCTTCATCATGACCTCGATCGGCATGCAGCCCTCGAAATAAATCTCCTTCTCGAATTCCTTGAGCGGAGCCGTCTCGGCCGTAATGATCGCCTCGTAAAAGACGTTGAATTCCTCTTCCGTCATCGGGCAGTTCAAGTAAGCGGCGTCCCCTTTGCCGTAACGGGACGCCAGATACACCTTGCTCATGTCGATGGAGTCCTTCTCCACGATCGGCGCCGCCGCATCGTAGAAATACAGGTAATCCTGCCCGGTGAGCTCCTTCAGGCGCTCCGACAGCGCCGGCGATGTGAGCGGGCCCGTCGCGACGACGACGATGCCTTCCGCCGGCAGTTCCGACAGCTCCTCGCGGCGGATCTCGACGAGCGGATGCCGCTCCAGCGCCGAGGTGACCGCGCCGGAGAAGCCGTCGCGGTCGACCGCCAGCGCGCCGCCCGCGGGGACGGCGTGCGCGTCGGCGCTGGCCATGATGAGCGAATCCAGGCGCCGCATCTCTTCCTTCAGCACGCCGACGGCGTTCGTCAGCGAATTGGACCGCAGCGAATTGCTGCAGACCAGCTCCGCGAATTTATCGCTGATATGCGCGGGCGTCTTGCGCACCGGCCGCATCTCGTACAAGACGACGGGTACCCCTTGGCGGGCGATCTGCCATGCGGCTTCGCTGCCCGCAAGACCTGCTCCGATCACCGTTACAGGGGCGGTTGTGTCAGTCTTCAATGCCTTCGAACCCCTCTTCTTCGTCCTGAATTTCTTCCTTGAAGCCGCAGCTCGGACACAAGGCGTGCTTGCCCTGCCGGTTCGATTTCTCGACCAGCATCGTGCCGCATTGCGGGCAATCGCGGCCGAGCGGCTTATCCCAGGATACGTAATCGCATTCGGGATAACGGTCGCAGCCGTAGAAGATGCGTCCTTTTTTGCTGCGGCGTTCGACGATTTTGCCTTCTCCGCAGGACGGGCACGTCACGCCCGTATCTTTGACGATCGGCTTGGCGTTGCGGCAGTCCGGGAACCCGGTGCAGGCCAGAAACTTGCCGAACCGACCCATCTTGACGGCCATCGGCCGGCCGCACTTCTCGCATGGGATATCCGTGATCTCGTCCTGCAGCTCGACTTCCTTCATCTCTTCTTCGGCGACCGCCAGCCGCTTCTCGAACGTCTTGTAAAACTCGTCGAGCACACGCACCCAGTCCTCGATGCCTTCCTCGACATGGTCCAGCCCTTCTTCCATCTGGGCCGTGAACTCCACGTTGAGGATCTCCGGGAAAAATTCCTCCATCAGCTCGATTACGAGCTCGCCGAGCTCCGTCGGCACGAATTTTTTGTCCTCCAGGGCGACATAGCCGCGCTTCTGCACCGTTTCCAGCGTCGGCGCGTACGTGCTCGGGCGGCCGATGCCGAGTTCCTCCATGGCGCGCACCAGACGCGCTTCGGAATAACGCGGCGGCGGCTGCGTGAAATGCTGCTTCGGCTCGATCTTGCCGGCGGCCAGTTCCTCGCCTTCGGCCAGCGCGGGCAGCATTTTTTCGTCGTCCGCGCCGCTTTGTCCGTCGTCGCTGCCTTCGACGTATACCTTCATAAAGCCGGGGAACTTGATTTTCGATCCCGCGGCCCGGAAGACGGCGTCGCCGGCGGCGATGTCCACGGTCATCGTATCCAGAATCGCGGACGCCATCTGGCTGGCGACGAAGCGCTCCCAGATCAGCTTATAGAGCCGGTATTGATCCCGCGTCAAATATTCCTTGACCTGCTCCGGCTCCTTCAGCACGGACGTCGGGCGGATCGCCTCGTGGGCGTCCTGGGCGTTCGCGTTTTTCTTCAGGTAGACGCGCGGGGTTTCGGGATAATAGCTTTCTCCGTATTTCCCGATGATGAACGCCTTGGCTTCCTCTTGGGCGACCGGCGATATGCGCGTGGAGTCCGTGCGCATGTAGGTGATGAGACCGACGGTCCCTTCCTTGCCGAGGTCGATGCCCTCGTAAAGCTGCTGGGCGATCTGCATCGTTTTGGCGGCGCGGAAGTTAAGCTTGCGCGCGGCCTCCTGCTGTAGGGAGCTCGTGATAAAGGGCGGCGCCGGATTGCGGGTGCGCTCCCGCTCCTTGACTTCCCGGACGATGTACGATTGGTCCTTGATCGCGGCGAGCACCGCTTGAACTTCCGATTCGCTGGCGAGCTCTTTTTTGTCGCCGTTCATGCTGTAGAATTTCGCTTCGAACGGGGTGCCGTCCTTGCTCAGCTCGACGGTGATCGTCCAGTATTCTTCCGGCACGAACGATTGGATTTCTTTTTCCCGGTCGATGATCAGCTTCACCGCAACGGACTGCACGCGGCCGGCGGATAGGCCTTTCTTCACCTTTTTCCATAAAAGCGGACTGATTTTGTAACCGACGAGACGGTCCAATATGCGGCGGGCTTGTTGCGCGTTAACGAGGTCCATGTTGATGCGGCGCGGATGCTTGAACGCGTCCTTGACCGCTTGTTTGGTGATTTCGTTGAAGACGACTCGGCAGGCGTCGTTCTCCGGCAATTCGAGGTAATGCGCAAGATGCCAGGCGATCGCTTCCCCTTCGCGGTCGGGGTCGGCCGCCAGATAGACGCGCTTGACTTTTTTCTTCGCTTCTTTCAGTTCCTTCAGGACGTTGCCTTTGCCGCGGATCGTGATGTATTTGGGCTGGAACCCTTTGCTCACCTCGACCCCGATCTGGCTTTTCGGCAGATCCCGAATATGGCCCATGGAAGCTTTGACGATATATTTGCTGCCTAAATATTTTCCGATTGTTTTGGCTTTGGCCGGGGATTCCACAATGACAAGAGAGTCTGCCATCGATTCGTCCATCCTCCCCTCATGCTTCGAATATGTCGCGACATTAGCCTACTCGGGTATAAGAAGGTCCTGGTAAGGCCGTTATCACGTTTTTCATGGTTAAGGATAGCAGAACTGCGTGCAAATGTCCAAAACCAAAACCGCTGCGCTCCAAAATGCGGTCGAACGCGACCGGTTCCCATTCGATCAGATCCAGCACGCGCCGTTCGTCTGCCGACAATTCCGGCCGGGCGTCGGAACCGCCAGCGGACGGGGAAGGAAGCTCGCCCATCGCCCACGCGAGCGGGCCGGGCCGCAGCTCCTCGATGATGTCCGCCCCGCTCGCGACGAGCTTGGCGACGCCGTCCCGGATCAGCTTGTGCGGGCCCTCGCTCTTCGGAGACGAGATCGGCCCCGGCACGGCGAACAGCGCCCGCGATTCCGATTGCGCATGCTGCGCCGTAATCATCGCGCCGCTCCGCTCCGCCGCCTCCACGACCAGCGTGCCGAGCGAGAGCCCGGCGATGATCCGGTTGCGCTCCGGGAACAGGCCCGGATGCGGCGGCGTGCCCGGGGGATATTCGCTGACGAGCGCCCCGCCCGAATCGACGATCCGCCGCGCCAGCAAGCGGTGGTCGGGCGGGTAGACCGTGTCGATGGAGGTCGCCATGACGGCCACCGTAATTCCTCCGGGCGCCCGCATGGCTCCTTCGTGGGCGGCGGCGTCCACGCCTCGGGCGAGACCGCTGGCGACGGCGATGCCGGTGCGGGCGACCTGCTCCGCCAGATCGCCGGCGGCGCGCCTGCCGTAGGCGGTCGGCACGCGCGTGCCGACGATCGCGACGGCGGGCAGCCTGAGCGCGTCCGGCTCGCCCCGGACGTACAGCACCAGGGGCGGATCGGCGGTCTCCCGCAGCAGCGGCGGATACGCGTCGTCCCAGATCGTGACGACGGCATAGCCGCCCTCGGCGGGAGCGCGCGGGGCCCGGCCGCCGGGCGGGCGGCCGCCGAGGGCGGCGATGCTGCCGGCGATGGCGGCCGCCTTGGCCGGCGACAAGCCGTAGCGCTGCAGCTCGGCGGCCGAAGCCCGGTGCAGCCCTCCCGCCGCGAAACCTTGCGGCATCGCCTCCATAAGCGCGCGGATGGATTTGCGGCCGATTCCCGGCGTTTCGTGCATGGCGATCAGCATGCGCCGATCGGCTTCGGACGGGCCGGCCGCCGGCGGATACGAGCGGTTACTCATCGGAATTCCTCGCTTTCGATTGGGTGGATTTAGGGTGCGTTTGGTTCGGGTGGTGTTGGGTTGGTGCGGGTTGCTGCTCCTACTGTTGGTGCGGCCACGGCTGTTGCGATGGTTTGTGAGTTTTACGCTTGGGGCGAGCTCGATTGCAAATATACACTTTAATCCTGCCACTTGCGTCATTTCAAGCAGTCGAAGTGCAAAAGTACACTCCAATCGTGCCGCTTCCGTCGATCCAAGCGGTTGGAGTGCAAAAGTACACTCTAATCGGGGACGTTGCCTGTTTTCGGCGTATTTTCGAGTGACGGAGTGTATTTTTGCATTTAATCCCCCCTATATGCTTATAATCGGCGGATTGGAGTGTACAACTGCACTTCAGCGGATTCAAACGCAAACGGCCCAGCCTCGGGAGCCTCACCACGCCCACGTCTCGATCGGATTGCCCGCAAGCACATACCGGCTCACCCTGCTGGCGTTTCCGTCCGCTGAGACGACCGGGCGAAGCCAGCCTTTATTGCACAACGCTTGCAGACATCGCCGCGTCGTCCGGTAGTTGATTGAGAGGTGGTCGGATACGTCGATCGGCCGGAGCGGGCGCCCCAGCTTGCTCGCGAGCAGCACGATCTCCTTCTCGGCCAGCGCGAGCGGAGTCGCAGGCGAACGGGCCGGCATATATCGGCTCATCAGCATCCGCAGCAGATTCATCACCAAATCCGGCCGTTCCTCGACATCGTCGCAAGCGATCGATACGACCCGGAAGCCCAACGCCTGCAGAAACGTCTCCCGATTGCATTCGTCGCAATATCGCTTGCGGTCCATATCCCGGACGTGCGGCCCGAACCCCTTGATCTCGAACAGGATCGCCGCGAATCCGGGCATCCAGGCAAAATCCGCATAATACGGCCGTCCGCGCCAGTCGGTCACCTCGTATTCCGGATGCAGCCCATCGAAGCTCCCCGTCAATTTCCACCAGATTCTGCGGACAAACAGCTTCTCGGCGTAGCCGTGCCCTCGCTCAAGACGGCTTTTGCGCTCGCCCGATCGGCGCGCCAAATGCGATTGAATCCATTGTTCGTGCGCCTGCTCGAACTCCACGAACATCCCTCCCTTGAATCGGTCGTTTAAAAGTCCGAAAAACAAAAAACGCCCCGCTCCATCAGAAGATGGAAGGGACGTTCTTCGCCGCTTCTCGGTCCGTCATCAAGCGGCTTCTTCCCGGATGCGGGAGACCGCCTGCGCGCGGATCGCGTATGCCGTAATCAGGCGGTTGCCGGCCCGATTACTTTTTGGTGATGCATTTTTCGAGCAAGCCTTTTTCTTCGAGCACTTTCACCAGCGTGGAGCCCATTTCGGACGGCGTCGGCGCGACGCGGATGCCGCAGCGTTCCATGGTCGCCACTTTTTCGGCCGCGGTGCCTTTCCCGCCGGAGATGATTGCGCCGGCATGGCCCATACGTTTTCCTGGAGGCGCCGTTTGGCCGCCGATGAAGCCGACGACCGGCTTTTTCATGTTGGCAGCGATCCACTCCGCCGCTTCTTCTTCGGCCGTGCCGCCGATTTCGCCGATCATGATGACGGCGTACGTATCCGGGTCCTCGTTAAACAGCTTCAGGATATCGATGAACTCGGAGCCTTTGACCGGGTCCCCGCCGATGCCGACCGCGGTCGATTGGCCGATGCCGCGGGTCGTCAATTGGTGAACCGCTTCGTACGTCAGCGTGCCGGAACGGGAAACGACGCCGACATGGCCCGGCATATGGATGTAGCCCGGCATAATGCCGATTTTGCATTCTCCCGGCGTGATGACGCCCGGACAGTTCGGCCCGATGAGGCGGGTGCGCTTGCCTTCCATATACCGTTTGACCTTCACCATGTCCAGTACCGGAATGCCCTCGGTAATGCAGATGACCAGGTCCAGATCGGCGTCAACCGCTTCCATGATGGAGTCCGCCGCAAAAGCCGGAGGAACGTAAATGACGGACGCGTTGGCGCCGGTCGCTTCCTTCGCTTCGGCAACCGTGTTGAAAACCGGGACCGAAACGGTCGAGCCGTTTTCCAATTCGAAGTCTACTTTAGTGCCGCCTTTGCCCGGAACGGCGCCGGCCACCATTTGCGTGCCGTAATCGAGACCGCCCTTGGTGTGGAACATCCCGGTTTTGCCGGTCATGTTCTGCGTAATGACTTTTGTATGTTTGTTCACCAAAATACTCATAAGTCTTTCGTCTCCTCTCCAATTACTTCACGAGCGATACGATTTTTTGCGCGCCGTCTGCCATCGAGTCGGCCGCGACGATGTTCAATCCGGATTCGTTCAGGATTTTTTTGCCGAGGTCGACGTTCGTGCCTTCCAGACGCACGACAAGCGGCTTGTCCAGGCCAAGCTGCTTCGCGGCTTCGACTACGCCGTTCGCGATCACGTCGCAGCGCATGATGCCGCCGAAAATATTAACGAAAATCCCTTTGACGTTCGCATCGGAGAGGATAATTTTAAACGCTTCCGTAACTTTCTCCGTCGTCGCGCCGCCGCCTACGTCGAGGAAGTTGGCAGGCTCGCCGCCGTAGTATTTGATAATGTCCATCGTCGCCATCGCCAGGCCGGCGCCGTTGACCATACAGCCGATGTTGCCGTCCAGCGCGATGTAGCTCAGGTCGTATTTGGACGCTTCGATTTCCTTCTCGTCTTCTTCATCCAGATCGCGCAGCTCGAGGATATCCTTGTGGCGATACAGGGCGTTGGAATCGAAGTTGAGCTTGGCGTCGAGCGCCATAACTTCGCCGTCTCCCGTAACGACAAGCGGGTTGATCTCGGCAATCGAGCAGTCTTTGTCGATGTAAGCCTTGTAGAGTCCCATCATGAAATTGACCGCTTTGTTAACGAGCGGAGCCGGGATGTTGATCGCGTATGCCAGCTTGCGCGCCTGGAACGGCAGCAGGCCGACTGCCGGGTCGATCGTTTCCTTGAAGATTTTCTCCGGCGTGCGCGCGGCGACTTCTTCGATCTCCGTGCCGCCTTCTTCCGAAGCCATCATGACGACGCGGCCGGCCGCGCGGTCCAGTACCAGGCCGATATAGTATTCCTTCTTGATGTCGCAGCCTTCCTCGATCAGCAGGCGTTTGACTTCTTTGCCTTCGGGTCCGGTCTGGTGCGTAACGAGCACCTTGCCGAGAAGTTCGCTGGCGTATTTGCGGACTTCGTCGAGGTTTTTCGCCACTTTGACGCCGCCGGCCTTGCCGCGGCCGCCTGCGTGGATCTGGGCTTTCACGACGACGACGGACGATCCGAGTTCCTTCGCCGCTTCGACCGCTTCATCCACCGTAAACGCAACCTTGCCCTTCGGAACGGCTACGCCGTACTGGCGAAGGACCTCTTTGCCTTGGTACTCATGGATATTCATGTCTCCACATCCTCCTTAACGATAGCCACAACGACTTCTATTGTAACATTTGCTTATCCGATTTTCGACAGTTTCCTGAACAGTTCGCATATAGGTTTTTTTTATATGGGATATTGATTTTTCGGTATATCGGACGCGTGGCGGTAAAGATCCGTATCCGGCCCGCAGCCGTCCGACGAAGAAAAAACGCCTTGCGAAGGAGGCGAAACGCCGTTTCTCGCGGCGGAGGGCCGCCGCGCCGGCCTGCCGGAACATAAGGGGAAATACTTCCCGAATGTTCGGTCGGGAGCGCATAGGCCGCCCGTACGCCCATTGCGGGCGGGCCGATTGGCGGTGAGCCGTTGCCCGGCCATGCTGTGCCGCTGTTCGACCGACGACTAGCCCCGGCCGGCATCGCCCGCACGTCGCGCCGGCGCAACCGTTCGCGCCTCCGCCGATCGCCTCCAACCGCGCGAAAGCCCCGGCCCGCCGCGGGCCGGGACTCCCGGTCAATCGTTCTCCCGTATATATGCCGACACGACCTGCGTCTCGAACCGGGGCTCCCGCTCGGCCTGCTTGACGAATCGCAATTCGCCGCCCGCGAAGCCGCAGACGCCGCATTCGATCGTCGGCTCCGCCTCCGGCAGAGGCTCCGCGTCCCCGGTTACCAGCAACTCCCCGGTAACGGCATTTTTCTGAAACGGCTGGGCGAAGCTGAACAAGCGGCGAAATTTGACGCGATTCGATCTGCAGTTCGGACAAAAGTACGGTTTGTCGTTCATGGCTCTCACCTCGCCCCTAGTCTGCCTAGCGGCCGAAGAAATTATGCCATTTTTTCCACAGGCGCGGCAGGAATGGGGCGAAACATGTCGAATATGGTGAAGCAGAGACGAAGGATGAGGAAGCACCCGACTTCGATATCGGCGCGGAGGCGCCACGAGGAGGGTGTTTTTTATGTTCGGAAAAGTGTACAGCGCCTGCATCCAGGGGATCGAAGGAAGAATTGTCGAGGTGGAGACGGATATTTCGAACGGCCTGCCGATGACGATTCTGGTCGGCCTGCCGGATTCTGCCGTGAGGGAATCGGTGGAGCGGGTGCGGGCCGCGATCAAAAACAGCGGGTTCACGTTCCCGCCGGAACGGGTTACGATCAATCTCGCCCCGGCCGATCTGCGCAAGGAAGGCTCGGCGTTCGACCTGGCGATCGCCGCCGGCGTGCTTCGCGCCAGCGGACAATTGCCCGGCTCGTCTTGGCTGGAAGGCACGCTGCTGATCGGCGAGCTGTCGCTGGACGGCTCCGTCCGCCCGGTGCCGGGCGTGTTGTCCATGGCGCTGGCGGCGGCCGAAGCCGGCTTCGGCCGCATCGCCGTGCCCGCCGAGCATGCCGAGGAGGCGTCGTGGGCCGGCGGGCTGGAAGTCATCCCGATATCGTGCCTGCGCGATCTCGCTTCTCCCGACAAACCGTCGCCGTCGGCCGCGAAGCCTCTCCCGGCCGCCGAAGAAACCGGCGGCGGAGAAGATTACGCCGATGTGCGCGGGCAGCATCACGTCAAGCGCGCGCTGACCGTCGCCGTCGCCGGCATGCACAACGTATTGCTGGCCGGGCCGCCCGGCTCCGGCAAAACGATGCTGCTGCGCCGACTGCCGACGATTATGCCCCCGCTGTCGGAGCGCGAGTCCATGGAGGTGACGAAAATATACAGCGTCGCCGGTCTGCTGTCGCCGCGAAGCGGGCTCATTCGGCGCCGGCCGTTCCGCTCCCCCCATCATACGGTATCTTCCGCAGGCTTGGCCGGAGGAGGTCCCGTTCCCAGGCCCGGGGAAGCGAGCCTGGCCCATCGCGGCGTCCTGTTTCTCGACGAGCTGCCCGAATTTTCCCGGGCGGCGCTGGAAGTGCTGCGCCAGCCTATGGAGGACCGCTGCCTGACGATCGGCCGCGCGAGGGCGTCCTATACGTATCCGGCCCACTTCCTGCTGGTGGCGGCGATGAACCCGTGCCCCTGCGGATATGCGGGTTTCGAGGGCGGGCCGAACGTCTGCGCCTGCTCCCCGGCGCGGATCGAACGGTACCGCGCACGCCTGTCCGGACCGCTGCTCGACCGGATCGACGTGCAGACGGAAGTGCCCCGTCCCGAATTCGGGGAGCTGCACGAGCAAGCCCCGTCCATGTCGTCGCGGGAGATGCGCGAAACGGCGCGGAAGGCTTGGGAGCGGCAGGCGAAGCGGTTCGCCGGCACGGGCATCTCGTTCAACAGCGAATTGTCGGGACGGTCGCTGCGGGAAGCCTGCGTGCTGGGAGCGGACGCGAGCAAGCTGCTGCGGTCGACGTTCGAGTGGATGGGACTGACCGCCCGGTCCCACGACAGGCTGCTCAAGCTTGCCCGGACGATCGCCGACATGCAAGGCAGCGACCGCATCGAATCCGAGCATATCGCCGAGGCGCTTCAATACCGGCGGCTCGACCGGCTGGCGCGCCCCGGCTGAAGGGGCCGAGAGGGGCGGAGACCGCCGCTAGAAAGCTTGCGGAATATGTCGGCACAACGCTTCCGATTCGTTCCCGTAGCGGCGGACGGCGACGACGTCGAACGACACCGGCTTCTCCAGCCAGCCCTTCCGCTGCAAATAAACGAGAGCGGTCTCGCGAACCTGCCTCTGTTTTCTCGCGTCTACCGATTCCTCCGGCGTGCCGTAGCCCGTGCCCGAACGGGTCCGCACCTCGACGAACACGATCCGGTCGCCCTTCCGGCAGATCAGGTCGATCTCCCCGCTGCGGCATCGCCAATTCCGCTCCAGTATGACGTATCCGGACTCTTGCAAAAAACGGGCCGCCAGCTCTTCGCCGACGCGGCCCAGCTCTTTTCTTCCCGCCGTCAAGGCTCCCGCCTCCGTTCCCCGGCTTGTTTGTCCGTCCTGTATACGAAGCTGAGCACTTCCGCGACCAACTGGTACAATTCGGGAGGGATCGCCTGATCGATCTCCAGCTTGGACAGCACCTCGACCAGCGACGGGTCCTCCTGAATCGGAACGCCGTGCTCCCGGGCTTTGTTCAGAATCGCTTCGGCGACGTGCCCTTTCCCCTTCGCCACAACGACCGGCGCGTCGCGTTCGTCCGGCTTGTAGGACAGCGCGACCGCTTTGGCCGGAGGCTTGATCCGCTCCGGCGCATGCTCGTCTGCCTTATCGGATCGGCTCATACGCGCAAATCCACCCCCCGGTAAGCCGTGGATTTGAGGTATTCCGCAAGCCGCGTCCGGTGCCGGGAGTCCGCGTCCGCGGCGCTGTCGGCGGAAACTCCTCCTGCGGGCGCCGCGGAAGGGAAGGCGCTGACCTTGAGCTGGGAGCAAGAATAACCCAGCGCCGCCAGCGATTCCGCCAGCTTGTCGCGGGACGCCTCCACCAGTTCGGCGAGCTGCGGCCAATCGTTATGGATGTGCAAACTGACAAACCGCTCCGCGACATGCACGTCCACTACCGTATCGCCGAGAGCGGCGAGCCTCAGGTCGAACAGCAGCCGGCAATTCGCCGGGTCCAGCTTGCCTCCGCGCCCCTTCCGCGACTCGACGTGAAGGGTCGCCGTCTGCTTCGTCCCGTCCGGCAACTGCACCGGCACGAACATCGTCTGATAGGCGATGCCCGGCTGCTTGTCCCCCGCGAACAGCAACTGCTGGCCGGTCACGTGCTGCAGCAGTTGCCGGGCCGTCTCGCGCAGCGCGCCCGGCCATTCCTCGCTGTTCTCGGCCTGCAGCAGCAACTGCTTAAGCGACTCGGCCGCCTGCGCCAGCGGATCGTTCGGGGCGGACGCGCCTCTCAGCCATTCGCTTGCGCCCAGGCGGGCCACCTGCCGCTCCCAGTCGAAGCCGAGACGGCGCAGCAGCTCCGGCAGCCACCCCTGCGGCGCAGGCGGCTGCGCGGCGGGCGGCTGCGCGGTCGGCGCCGGGGCGTTCTGCGCCGAAGCGGACGGCGCAGGCACGGGCGCCTGCCGGGCCGATGCCGGTTCCTCCACCGGGAAGCCGGCAGGGGAACCGGCAGCCCCCGGCTGAGCGGCAGGCGGCTGCCCCGGGAGGCGGGCCGAGGCGGCTTCCGGCGCGTCGGAAGCGTGGGCGGCCATCGCCGGGCCTGCGGCCGCCGGGGCCTGGGCCGGTGCGGCCGGCGTCGGAAGCGGCGTCGCAGCCGGCGAGCCGGGCGTTGCCGGCGCGGCCTGGCCGACCGCCGCTGCGCCAGCGGCGATGCCGGGCTGCGC